>NZ_JAUBUC010000005.1:0-137471 GCF_036705285.1 Microcoleus sp. B4-C1
TAATAATTAAATGGGGTCGCAAAATTAAAAATAAGGGTAATGCTTGTATCACAGTTTAAATGTGCAACAGCTTATAACGGTTTGTAATTTCTTCCTATTGTTTGACAATTTCTTACAAATGTTTACCAAATTCTTGTAATTGTATGCAGATAAAAAGAGTTGAATTACAATATAATATAACACTAATTTCAAGGTGTCGTCATGCTAAAACAATCTCAAATATTGACACTACAACCGCAGATGAACCGAAACAAAACTTTGCAGATGTTTGAGAAAATCAACAAAGATTTGTTGGCACACATAAGAGAAGATGTGAATTATCGAATGCCACCAAATTATATAAAATGGGAAGTATTGAGTCAGATAATAGCGATCGGATTAAGCACCTGTGATTTGGAATATGCAAAAGTTGACATCTCAGCGTTTATCCATAGCTACCGAATTGCACTCTGGTTTGCTCAAAAAGCACCCATGTACTGTTTGTCTCATGAGTTAATTGAAGCTTTCGATCAGACTGATGCTCTCCATAAACCAGGGGTTTTATGTGGATGGCAGCCGTCGTTACCTACATTTTTGCTAGCGATACCCAAAGGAGCCATCTATGCACCCGATGGAGCTGCGATCGATTATTTGACAGTCAGTTGTAGCAATATCAATCATCCTGAATGGAATTCAGGCAAATGGAAAAGTATCTCGATTCATCCGTTTAAAATGAGGTATCCTTTATATTTTCAATATTCCACCGTGGATTCTCAAGAAACTGTGTGGACTTCCGGCACTGCGGTGTCAGAAAATGGGAATACTTTAATTTATGACGAGAATTCTGATATTGGACGTGATACTCTTACTCCTGAAGATAGAATTCTCATCAAACGTTTAAGGAATCTGGTCATCAATATTCTGTTGACTCTTGAATTTCTTCCTTCTCTGGTTAGCGACATAGAAAAGAAAGAGTTACCAGCTCCTAAAGGATTTGGAGAAAAGTTACAAAAACATAAAACTGCCCATCGATTCCCTCGGTGGCTGGGTAAAGGTTTTTCTATTCCACAATCCGATTCTTTAGCAACTATTGAAGAAATTGTGGAACCAGATGCTGATGGTGAAGATGATGAAAGGACAGTAATCCAGAAAAATCATTCATCACCAATTGCCCATTGGAGACGCGGACACTGGAGAGTTTTGGAGACGGGTGAAGGTAAACGATGGAAAAACGCTAAGAGAATATGGATAAAACCCATCTATGTAAATTTTTAAAACACTCAAATTGATCGGAATTTACTGATGACAAAACGCCCTCCAGCTCATTTAAAATAAAACTTTAGGGTTTTTTGACATGGAAATAATTAAAGGAAGAGTCTACAAAGCAGAAGTAGGCTTTATCTACGATGGAGATAGTTTCAATCTGAAATTACTCTCTGCAACAGGCACGGAGAGTCAGAACATCATCTGTCGAGCGCAATGGATCGACACCCCAGAGTCTCAAAAACCCGGTAAAAGTAGCACTGACCCGCGGGTTATTAAGCATTGGGAATGGGCAGAAAAAGCCAAATTAGCGCTGATGAATTTGATTCAAAACCGAGCGCTAATTGCTATTCCCTATGAGGTTGACCAATACCAACGATGGGTTTGTGATGTTTACCTGGACAATCTACTTGTCTCTAGCAATGTCCAAGTCAAACTCGCTCAATCTGGTTTCGCCGTTTCTCGCCTTCCTTTTAATCGTCATATATACAACGTGAGAGAAACGACTGTGTTGCGATCGATAATAGCGGGTGCTGCGACAGCAAATAGGAAAAGAATCGGAGTTTGGAGTCAGTCAAACATGATTTTGCCCTATGAATTTAAGAAATTATCTCTTTAGCACTCAGACAGTGGAAGGGTTTAGCACAGTACATCTAATTACATCTAAGAGGAGGAAAGTGAAATGAGTAGAACATTTGCCGAAAGAATTATTGAGTATATGGAACAGCAAAATTATGAAATCTCGCGAGGTCGATCGGAGAAAAATATAATTTATGTAGAAGGGGCAGAAACTAATGGAAGAGAAAATGACGATCGACCTAATTGGTTCAATGATTTGAGAATAATCATTGCGTTCAATGACCAATTCCAACCCATCATCGAAGGCATTTGGATTGCAACAACAGAGCCTGGGTTCTATTACACGGATAATCCCATGAACCCCAAGGGTGCTGCTCGTATCGGATTCGGGCAGTACAAAGCTTGGCAGGTTGGCATTCACGGATGGTCAAATCCTCACGAAGCTCTCATCCAGGTCGGCGAAGTGAAGGTGCACCGCGACTACAACCGCGACATGATCCGATCGGGCGATCGAATTGAATGGGGCTACTTCGGCATCAACCAACACCACGGATATGGTCATCCCATAAATGACATCCATACTGCTTCGGCTGGGTGTCTCGTTGGTCGGCTTCCTGAAGAACACTTTGAATTCATGGATCTCGCTAAATCCGATCGGAGATACATATTAGACGAGAGATTTGTTTATCCGACAACCATCATTGCAGGGGATGAACTACAAGCTTTCAGTAAACAGAATGGTTTGCTTAAGTAATATCTGAGTATGTTTCTCTGCGTAAAACGGCAAACGAGCATCTGATCAATCCCTAAGTGAGTTGCAATCTTTTGCTGGCTCCAGCCCTATTCCCGAAGATTCCAAATCTCCTTTACCTTTTCGGAGTTAAAGACAGAATTGCCCTTGACTTCACCTTTATTGACGCTTTTGCCCCAATAAGGATAATTTTTTCCCTTTCTCGTCCGTTGTTTACGAACCATGTCGGCTACATTATCCGCATTAAGTCCAAGAAACAAATGACTGGGATTTACACACTTCCTGTTATCGCAATGATGGCAGACATCAGACATTTATGCAGCTAGTTAAATCTGACCCGCGTTACATAAAAAACCCAGAATTTATTTCTACAACAGCCATAATTTATGGTAAAAAACTATGAATCAGAAGATATTAGATTTGATTGTGGGGATACTGGCAACTATTAGCGCCGTTGCCAGCTTTTCATTCTGGTTAGCATCTCGACAAATCAGAGATGATGTATTTCATCAAATTGATAAAATTTCCGATTCCCTCAAACAGAAAATGGAAATTGATTTAATGAAAATCAACTACAAACTCCAGAAATGGCAAGATTATAATAAAATGAAAGACTCCAGTTTAGAGAGCAGACTAGAAAGAATTGAAGAGCGACTTTTTTCAACTCATAAAATGGTCGATACTATTAACGAAGCTTTCTCCGATTTTGATTCGGATTTGAATTCATGATCAAACTTACCCAAAGTCAGTTAGATTGGCTGGCAACTTTTTTTGGCACGATCGCCGGAGTTGCCGAGCTTTTAATTTCCACGGGCCGACTCAACAACGAAGACGGTCAGTTAATCGCCGGCTTGGCTCTAATAGCTTGGGGAATTGTTAGCAATAAAAAGCCTTAGTATGGGTTATTGATTTTGTCGGCAATTAGTTTTGTAGTGCCGATCGCTCCCGCTCCCATCCCACACAGAAACAATAATCCATTTCTGTTTCTGACTTTTTTACTCTTTAAATCGAGTCCAAACCCCCTAAAACCAAGCTTTCGGCTCTACCTGAATATTTTGAGTTACAGAAACGTTTCTGTGTTTTTGGGAAACAAAACGTGTTTCTCTGTTTCTGAGAGTGGTAGAATAAGTTAGAGGCGGGCAGCTCAGATAATGACTCTCAGATGATGACTCTCAGATGATGACTCTCAGAGGGCGGCATCGTTCCAGGGAGGTTCCAGCGAGTTCAAGTCCATCAGTCCATCTGGGTTGCGACTCAATTCTTCTGTCAACTCCATTAATTATTGATTAAGAACCTGAATTAGAACCTGAATTAGAACCTGAATTAGATGATTGATTCATCTTGAGAATTAACGAGATGTTTGATGATGTTACTCTGGATCATGTTTCGACGAACCATTTCAAGCAACAAAATCTGTGCCTCTTCAGCGGAAAGAGATTTAGTCTGCTCAGAATAAACTTTAAGTCTAAACTTTTGTTCAATTGTAAGTTCAGTTGAGAGCTTATCTGATTGGTCTTCATCTTCTCCTGTTCTTTCATTCGTCATAATCTCTGTCTGTTTCCTTGTCTGTTAGAGTTGGAGAATTGGCATTTTTAATCGATATCAATTGCGTGATTCGATCGCGAATTAAATCTTCCTCTCCCTCCAGCCACTGAACTATCACAGCCGTCTCATATTTGTTCCCTGGAGCTTTCCATGCGAACATTTGTGTCAAAAGAGCCTGCAACTGTTCTGGGTAGTATTCATTCCACCAAATCAACGCTAGTTCCCGCAGTTTATCTGCATCTTCTTCACTAATTAATTGCCCTGATATCTGTTCAGAAATCGGTTCTTGCTCACTTGGTGTGACCCCATAATTTTCAGAATTTGATTGGGATTCTGCTTCGGCTGGTTTGGGTTCACCTACAAGGCAAGATGCGGGTTCATCTACGAGGCAAGAAGTGGGTTCAGAGGTTGGTGTGGTTGGTTCATCGCTGGTTTCAGGTAGGTTTTCAGCAGTCTTATAGTCAGAGTCAGAGTCAGAGTCAGAGTCAGGAAGTTTGAGTAGAGCGGTGAAAGCAGCTTTTTCGGCATTGGTCAGCGCGTTCCAGACCTTTTGGCGATCGGCTACCCCAGCTCCGCAAACTTCCCTCAAAACACTCTGGATATTTCTGGCTAATTCCGGGTCGCCGGCTTCGAGCACTGTCCGAATATATTCGAGTAGGTCAGCTTCCTCTCTTTGTTGCTGAGTTTGCTGATCCACCTCAATTTTTTGAAGATCAACCTTATTTTCAGGAGGTCGATCGTTTTGAAAGTCACTCTGGCTATGGCTTTGATCGACCCGATCGACCTGATCAACCTCTTCACCCAAACTTCCTAAATCTTCTGCTGCCGTCACATCCATGCTTGCCAAATTTGCCATCGGTTCACATGATTGGGCGTAGCTTGCGGGGCGGAACGCCATCGCATTCTCGCCATCAGTCGCTTTCTCGCAGGCTGACTCTGACTCTGACTCTGACTCTGAATCGAAGGTTTGGTCGGGGGAAGAATCGGGTGTGTGTTCAGGAATTAGTAAAGTTTGAGAAACAGGATGATCAGGTTGATCAGGTCGATCAAAGCCAGATGTAGCAAGGTGATCAACCTCGTGATCAACCTCGTTTTTTTCGCTGACTTCTAAAAAGTGAGGTTGATCAGCAAGCTCAACAGGGATGGATTCGGGGACTGGTTCTGGAAGTGGTTCGGGGACTGGTTCTTTGCACCAAACTCTGACTCGTTTGCTGGAGATCGATCGGAATTCTCGTTCCCACCCCATTCTTTTGAGAATTGCCGAACAGCGCATTTGGTGCGATCGCTCTTGTCGGCTCAAATCAACTTGGAGATAAGTGAGCAGATCGCTAAGCCGAATATAGTCGCGATGCTCAATGTAATTTTCGATGACATCTTCCCAGGGGTCTGATGATTGAAATTCTTGAGCAACCTGTTCGGCAGTTTCCTCATTTTCGTAATCAAGGCAAGGTTCTTCCCCTGATTTGTAAGCCAGCATCGCAGCAGCCCAAATCGCATCTCGTTCTTTCTTCAGCAATTTAGTATTGATTCGGTGTTTGACCGGAATTACCCAAAATCGCCGATTGCCTGTTTCATCAGCCAAAAACTCTTGCTTGTTGGTGGTTGCGACAATGATGCTGGGTCGGTTGAAGTCTTCAATATCTCGGCAATATGGCGGCCGGATTTTGTCGGTTCCGGTCGATAAAAACGCTTTTGTGGCAGAGACATCGCGCCGTCTGAAAACGCTTTCTAGTTCTGCCCATTCAACAAACCAGGCTTGGTGCAATTTCAGCCGTTCATCTTTATCCGACACCGTGCCCAGGGAATCGTCAAAATATTTGTCTCCGGCAAGTATCTTAAAAAAAGTGGACTTTCTATAGCCCTGTTTCCCTTGCAGAATCATAACTGTGTCAATTTTGCAGCCTGGCTCAAAAGTCCGCTTGACAGCGCCAATCAGTGTTTTTCTGACGAACATTTCATAAATTGGATCGTTAACACCAAAGTATTTTTCAGCCAGAGTATCTAAAATTGAAGTATCTGAAGCCACTGGCAGAGAATTCAGATACTCTTGAATAGGTGAGTATTGATTTTCCACGGCGATTTCTGTGAGAATGTCTTGGATATCTTCTCTACTAGAGCGGACTAATACTCCGTGTCGGATGGCGAGTTGAAGACGGACTCGATCGAGAGATACAGGTTTCCCATCTATTTCGATTCTCTTGCTAAGTGTGTTTAGCCTAATCCGCTTCCCAAAATGTCTGTTCAACTTTTGGTAATCTTGAATCATCTTGTCATCGGAATTGAAAATATTGAAACCCGATGACTTTGGATTTTCTAACTCAGCAACAGAAGCAGAATCAGAATCAACAGAATCAGGAAGAGAATTAGAATCAGGTAAGGAATCTAAATCAAAGGGTCGTTGAGCTTTGAGAAAGCGCCAGTATACGCCTTTGATGCAGCTCTCAACTCCATTAGGAATATAGTGTTTGATGGAGGATACGGGATTCGATTTAACAGCCGAATCCCAGACCTGCTGCCATTCATGCTCATCCCATCCGCCACCGGGTGAACAACGGCGACAAGCATCCAGAAATAGGGTGTAGGCATCATCATCTGTAGTTTGTCCAAGTCTTTGGAACTCTGTCTGAACTCCAAGTAAATCTCTGGCGAGCATTGCCATTGATGTATTTCTTTGAGTTTCGACTCCATTTAGATAAACCTTAGCCTTGCCCAAAGCGGAATCCAAGGGTATGGCGATCGGCACCGGAACCTCGATATCTTTGAATTTTATCTTTTGGGTTGCTGGTGCGAGAAGAGTTTCTGTCAATTTTATAAGTGTCGCTGTTGAAGTAGCAGCATTTCCTGTACCGTTAGCGGTATTTTCAATACTTATCGGTTTATTAGAACTGACTAATAAATCGAGTAAGTTCTGCTGATTTTGTTCCTCTTCCTCCTTCCTTCTCTCCTCAAGTTCTCTGAATAATCTACTAAGACGTTCTCGCAAATCGTTGTAGCTGTACCGGATGCCTGAGTCAGAAACTATTTCTGATTTGATTGGTGGACGATCGGGTTTGACGTGCCAACCCCCTGCTAGGCGAAACACCCTACTAGGATTTTTATTACTTCCATCAGCTCCCATTATCTCAATGAGAATTACTTGCAGTTCGCGCCACTGTTCCGGTGTAATAGATTCCTCGAATAACCAATAAGGTTGCATGGATTTGTCACCGCTAAATATGGTGAATGTCGGTTCTACAAATCCTACTTCACTCCATTTCTCGAACTGTTCAGCTAACGGTATATCATCCCATTCACAAAAAATACCGCAGCACTGTTTGATGTCAGCATCACTGTGACCAGTGCCATCCGCACCATTGACAACTACATAGACACCACGCCCATCTGTTTGATATTGTTCAATTTGTTGCCAGTCTAAGCCAGAGAGTTTGCGCCCTTTATCTTTTTTCTTACGATCGTCTGTGGAATAAAAGAAAAATCTCAAAAATGCTTCACCCGGTGCATATCCGAGGTAATTGAGATGTTTTTCGGCTAATTCACGATCGATGACAATTTTATTACTCACGTCTTTGCTACTCCTGATTTTATTCCTGATTTTTCAGCTCCCGATTGGTTTAAGGAGTTGATAAAAGTCTGCAATTTCAATCGCAGGCGGTTAATTTCTAAATTTAGAGTGTCGCGTTCGACCTCCAAATCAGTAATTTTCTGTTCGAGACAAGTGATTTTTCTGCGATCGGCTGTTTCCTTCTTTCGTTGCTGTGATTGTTTAGGTTCAGCGACTGGTTCAGCGACTGGTTCAGCGACTGGTTCAGCGACTGGTTCAGCGACTGGTTCAGGGGCTGAATCAGTAGTTGCTGTAGCAAGTCGTAGCTTGCGGGGCGCGAACGCGCCATCGGCTAGGCATTCACAGCAGAAGCCGTCCGTTAATTTGGCAAAACGACGTTTACCATCTTTGTGATAGTTGGTACGGCACCATCCGTTTATGGTCATCAGAACCTCTCTAATACTTAAGTTTCAGTATTTGGTTGAGAGATATTCTGAGAAAAGTAAAGAATTAAAGCTGCTTCCACTAAAGAACCCACACTAATTCTTTTGTGCGCTGCGAAAACACGAACTTTGTGGTCAATCTCTTCAGAAATCAATAAAGTGCGCTTAGTCTTTTTTGCTTTCTCTGGCAAAGTGTCGGTATCCGCTAACACAGTCAACACTGTTGAGCTTAGTGATTCTGTCATCATATAAAAAAGATAGTGGGTAAAAGATTGGTAGCCATCCACGCTTACTTTCCTGACTGCGTGTTAGGGTTGCCTGTGCATTGCCCGTGCATTGCAAAATATGCCAACCTCAAAGGTGAATGAAGGAGCTTTGCTAATGTAGGTAAGGAGTTGTTACGCTAAAGTAAGGCGGACGTAGTACCTGTTTCAATGTCAGGACAGGCTAAGACCGCAAAGCATTTAAGGGTGTGGTGATTGAGAATCCTGAACAGCTCAAAACAAACTAAGGTGGTTCGGAACAACTCAGAATGTGATTAACTCAATGTCTGCTATGGCTTAAGCTATTACTAGCTTGAGTTTCCTGCTCTACCTTTCCCTCTGCTCTGTGCACTGTGCTCTGTGCACTGTGTTCTGTGCACTGTGCTCTGTGCACTGTGTTCTGTGCACTGTGTTCTGTGCACTGTGCCTTGTACCTGCGAATAGAAGCTTGGTAACGTTATTACGGCGTATTTACCATTATACCTAATTTACCACAATGGATACCCCATCTCAGATCATATTTTGTTTTTTGGACGGCCCTTCTCCAAATATGGAAACCAGAGTGTCCCAGTCAAAAGCCCATGTGCAAAATCTTTCGAGTGACTGCCACAAAAACTGTCAGAACCATCAAAATTCTTCCCAAAACGATTCCCAAAACGATTCCCAAAACGATTCCCAAAACGATTCCCAAAACGATTCCCAAAACGATTCCCAAAACTCTGAAAACCATAGCCAGAGGCAATCTCAGAAATATCGGATGGATGATATTACTAGGAAAAGATTTGCTGAAATAATTCAACAAATGCGTGCTGATCGCTCTTACCGAGCCTTTGCCCGATTGCTTAAGGTAACTCATCCCACCATTAAAGCTTGGGAAAATCTTGAAGGAATTCCCGATGTAGAAAATCTTGAACGCATCGCTCAGTTCCGAGGTGAAACTCTTGAAGAATTTAAGCAAGTCCTGGCTGGACAGCGGACAGCTACAGCTAGCCTATTACAAGAACTTGTAAAGCAAGTTCGTACCATTTCAAAGGAAGAGCTTGCTGTTGTCCTCCAGGTTATTGCCGAGCGCATTGCCTCCTAAATTCTTCTATTTCTCTTATGACTTTTTAATGATGTATTTACCAATACTGGTAAATGGTGTATATTGGTAAGTAGCTTACCAGCACTATTTACCATGAGTAGCAATGGCAAAACTACCGACGACGTTTACAAGCCTTGATTTGACGGGATTTGAGTTCGATCGTTCTAAACAGTACCCAGGAATCAACCGAGAAATGGTAGATTTTGCCTGTGCAGTGCTTCAAAGAAATCGGGTAGGGGTGGCAGTGCGATCGGTAAATGCAGCCCTCAAAGAAATCTACGGTTTTGGAGGAAGTACGGACGCCGTATGCAAACTGGTCAAGGAATGGCGATCGGAAAATCTGTCGATGCTCAAGCAAGGAAAATCTGAAAAGGATTTAGCAACTGCATTGCTAGAGGCAGTTGACGACGGTTTGCTTGATGAATCCGAAGTGCCTGAAGAATTTCTGGCGGTGATGAAGCAAATGGGTTTTGCCATTTACCGTCTCGCTTACCAAAAGGCGGATACCAGTATTAGTGGCGATCGCATGAAATCTCTGGCTCAGGAGAATGACATTCTTCGGCAACAGCTCCAAGGATTTCCGAAAATGGAAATGGAGCTGAATTTCTACAAATCTGAGTACGAACGTCAGAAACTCGAACTCAAAGAAGCGTACATGAATCTGAACAAGCAACAATTGGCAGATTCTGAAGAATTTCGACATCGGTTGGACTCCCTACAAGCCGATCGTAACGAATTACAAGCAAAATTGTCAGTTTCTGAACAACGGTTGCTGGAAGTCGCTGAATTTGAAGCAGCTTCTCGCGATCGAATCTCTGAAATCTCTAAACTCAACGGTCAAATCGAAGCACGGGAACGTGAAGTTTCTAGCCTTCATGCTCAAATCCAAACTCTCCAAGCACAAGTTGGTGAGAAACAAGTCCTGGAATCTCAACTAGAACAAGTGAGAACTCAGCTAAGAGAAGCTTCAACAACAATCACTAACCTGCAAAGTCAACAAAAAGTTAGTGGGGCTTTACAAGTCGATCGAGTTTTAGATGATTCAGATGATGAGCGGGTCATTGATGCTCAACTCATGGTGGAAAACGAAACACTCCATGCTGATTTGTCGGATGCTCTTAAAGAAATTGAACACTTGAAAGCACGTCTCGCTGAAACTCAAGTCGCTCAATCTGAATTTTACCCAGAATTACTCCCAGAATTACTCCCAGAATTACTCCCAGAAACGGTTTCAGACTCTGGCTCTGGCTCTGGCTCTGGCTCTGGCTCTGGCTCTGTTAACTCTGGCTCTGTTGAATCTCCAGGTAAGCCCTTTGAACCAGTTTCCACAAACAAAAGGCAAAAAGTTGCTCTGGCTAAATGACCAACCGCCTAAATGACTTACAGAAACAAAACAGAAACAGAAACAACCAGAAACAGAAACAAAACAGAAACAGAAACAGAAACAGAAACAAAACAGAAACAAAAGCTCAGTAGCAGTTGCTGTTACTGTTACTGTTACTGAGCCAGAAGAAAGAACGGGTATGGATAGGGAGCTAATAAGTCTTGGGTGGGGTAGCTCAAGACTTGTAGCAAGATTGGTGACTCAAAAGCTCGATTGCTGGGTAGAGAGTAATTAGCAATTGGTAATTGGATTAAAGACATGATAGACCAAAAAAAAGAAATTCAGCTAATGTTGATGGCGCGATTTCCTTTGCTGTGGGTAGTGAGCCCGGAAGAGGAAACAGCCGAAGAAATTTTGTGTGATGTGGTCAAAGCTAAGGAAGGGCAAATCTATTTCTGGGATTTTGCCCGTGGCTGGACAGATAATGGAACAGCCAAAGGAAATCCGATGCAAGCCTTGGAGCGGATCAGCAAAGCCCCGGCAATGGAACAAGCCACGGTTTTTGTGATGAAGGACATCGCGACTCTGATTGCACCGGGTGCCAATGGACAGATTGCAAGTAACCAATTAGCGATCGTCCGGGAACTGAAAAATTTGGCAGTGGCGATCGCCCGTGACCGTCGCTGCCTCGTCATCCTCTCCGACCAACTGCGAATTCCTCAAGAACTGCGCGAAGAAATTACTGTGGTGGACATCTCTTTACCAGGCATCGAGGAGATATCGAAGTTGCTCACTCGATTAGTGCCTGCCCCCGATTTCAAACTCAACGCGGAACAACGGCAACAGCTCATAAAGGCTTGCCAGGGGCTGACTCGGTGCCGAATTGCCCGCGTCCTTGCCAAGTGCTTAGTTCTTGGAAAAGTTGATATTCGAGCCCTCGCTGCGGTCATTGAGGAGAAGCGCCAAACCATCCGGGAGACAGGCATCCTCGAATTTATTCCGGTTCAATCAGGTCTGGAGTCGATCGGCGGACTTGAAAATCTCAAGCAATGGGTAACAGTTCGATCGCGCTCTTTCAGCGATGAAGCCCGTGAGTATGGACTCCCCAATCCCAAGGGGGTACTGCTGGCCGGCATTCAGGGTACTGGCAAAAGTTTATCGGCTAAAACCATAGCTGCTGAGTGGAAATTGCCGTTACTGAGATTGGATGTGGGGCGGTTATTTGGTGGCATTGTCGGGGAAAGCGAAAGTCGGGTCAGGCAGGTGATTAAGTTAGCAGAGGCTATCTCACCATGCGTACTTTGGATTGATTAATTTTGGTCAATGTAAAACCGTGTGAACTGCTGGGACACCGCGAAGCTTTAGAAACCACAACGTAATCAGAAACGGTAAGCGTGACGGTTTGAAAATTCTAAAATATGTGGCAATCAGCAGCCAAGCCCCTAAACCTCAAATATAAACTAGACGGCATGGGGAAGGTTCAACGAACAGTCGCAAGACGTAGGACTCAAGGGAGTCTGAAGCGCACGGGGATTATTAACTCGAAACTGCTGTTTTAGGTCAGGTCAAGGTCAGGTCAAGTCAGGAACAGGAGTTAATAATTTATGATATGTTCTGCTCTTTGGGGAAACTCAAAGAGCCTACCTGGAACCGAGGTAGGCGCAACACAAAGGGAAATTGAGAAGAGTTTTAGCAATAATCAGTCAGATGGAGATTCAGGAACAAGTAAAAGAGTGTTCGCAACTTTGCTTACCTGGATGAGTGAGAAAACCGCGCCGGTGTTTGTTGTGGCAACTGCGAATCAGGTCGAATTACTTCCCGCTGAATTAATCCGCAAAGGTCGTTTGGATGAACTGTTTTTTGTTCATTTGCCCAATCAGTCAGAGCGCGAGCAAATTTTTCAAGTGCATTTGAAAAGATTGCGTGGTGTTGTCGAATCTCAAAAATTTGATACACAACAGTTTGCGATCAACACTAAAAATTTTTCTGGTGCGGAAATCGAACAAGTGATTTATGAAGCAATGCAAATTGGATTTAGTCGCGATCGAGAATTCATGGATGATGATATTTTTGCTGCGATTCACGATTGCGTACCGCTCGCTCAAATTGCTCAGCCACAGATTGAAGCGCTGAAAACTTGGGCAATTCGATCGGGCGCTAAATCTGCCAGCATTGCCGATCGCACTGAAACACATTCCACTTCCTATTCTCATCTTTCTCCTCTTGAGGTTGACGAAAATTAATCATTATCAGAAAGCGAAGTATTTGTGCTTCGCTTTTTAATTGCACATTACTCTAAAAAGCGACAAAAAATATGGAACCGCATTTTGTTCATCCTTTATCAAGCTTGGAAACCATTGATACTGATGAAGGTCAAAAAGAAGTAATGAATAGTTGGGCATTTGCCTCAATGATTTGGACAAGCGCCGTCACTGGCAACACAAATGCTTTAGCAATAGTCAACGAACTATTTACGAACAAAGATGAGATTCCAACTTTCCTCGAAGCTTCTAAAGCTGGAAACGAAGCAGCTATAGCAGGTGCGATCGGAATTATTGCATTTGCCATTGATGACAAATTAGCCGAAGCATTTGAACAAAAAGGAAATTGAAATAGTATGTCTGACCTAATCAATGATTTAACAAGTGAACCAAAAGAATTTCCAGCGTTCGCCAATTACAAAGGTAAATGTGTCTGTGTTTGGAGAGCCGATGCCAAATTAGTTGCATCTACTATTGCTGATGCAGAAAGAATCATGGGGACTAGAAAATGTTTGGATGGTTCTTGGCTTACGCCTCCAGAAGAAGGAACAGAACTCTGGAATTATGCGATCGCACTGCTTAATGACCCTCCGCCATTTATGTATGTGGAAGGTCAGATAGTAAGTCTTAGTAAGTTGGAAATACTTCAAGAAATTGTAAGAAAATAGTGATGTAATGCTTCGCTGTAAGAAAATGATTTTTTGAATTTGGAATCAGATTATGGCAAAGGCAATGATGGATGCTGAAACACTGTCACAGAATTTGAAACACTTTGGCGGTACTGAGCAATATTTCAAACATTGGCTTGGAATTCAGTACACCGATGGAGTCAAATACTTGGCTGAGAATGCTCAATGCTATTGGTTGATTGATGCGATCGCTTCCCATCAGCCTTCTGCGAGGAAAAAACGAAGTTTAACTGAGTTTCAACTTTGGTTCCTTCATGTCGGAAAAGAACATGAATTTATCAAACCCAAAGGAAAGAATGCTGCTGTCTTGACTTGTTGGGAAGATACACCAACCAAAGAAACTCAACCTGCCATCATTCAGCAGATACCCTATACTGATTTTTCCTTGAAAGAAATCAAACTGTTTCTACAAGAGAAAGTCCTTCTGTTGCCAAGTGAAAATTAAGTCCTAAAAAGCTGTCTTGTTCTCCAACTTTGGGGAACAAGATAAAGTTTCGCACTACATCATTCAACAATTATTAGGAGCAAATCGAATGACTACCAACAGACAAATTCCCGAAGTTACACTCGAAGAAAAGCAAAAACAACTGCAACAATTACAGGCAAAAGTTGATATAGTTTTTGCTGAAGCACTGAAAAGAAAAGTCAATACGCTTGAGTTTGCAATTGAAGTTTGGGTAAATGCAGTCTTAGAAAAAGATGCTTATGTAGCAATAGCTTGTCGCATGATTCGCTACAGTACCCGTTTTGAGGGTAATCAATTGCTGGAATTTATGCGATATCTAGCTAACGGAACTCTTGAAAAAAATGAGTCGATCGCACAACGTGCAGTCGATTTAATAAATCAAGGTTTACTTATCAACAACAGCCTGAAAGAGGACAAAGATAATGTCAAGTTTGACGTGCAAAGTCTGTAGCGGTCAATTAATGTTTCTTGGTCAGTTAGGATACTTGAGACATTATACTTGCCGAAATTGTGGGATTCATATTAACAAAAGTCCCAAAATTGTCAGAGACAAATTCGATAACATAATCTCAGTCAAATACTAATCATGCTACTCACACAAACCAAACAATGCGCTAATTGTCCGTGGAAAGTTAACCGAGATTTGAGCAAAATTCCTGACTACAACCGCGAAAATCATGAAGCTTTGCAAAGGACGATCGCTGATCCAAGTTTAGATTTGTTAGAGCAATTGGCAGATTCTAATGTCGCAATGGGTTGTCACTATTCCACTGATGAAAAAATCCTTGAATGTGTTGGCTGGATTTATCATCAAATTCGGAATAATAATCTACTTCTGCGACTGGTATTGATGCGCTCAGGTCAGATAAAAGACCTTGAGGTTGATGGCGAACAGCGCGCAACTTTTGCTGAAACTTTGAAAGATTAACCCCAACTTACCCTCAACTTACCCTCAACTTACCCTCAACTTATTTAGCCATGCAATATTACAAAGTCGAATTCACCATCAGCAAAGATGGCACTGTTACCGAAAAGGTGATTGCTTCCGGGGCTAATTGCATTGCTGTTACTCAGGGACTGGAAAAGGCAATGGGGGAGGTTCAATCGCAAGAACTTCTTCCAGAAGCATTGAATGACCCATTAACTGAGACATTAATCGACGAGGAATCAACTTTGTGGACAAATAGCTGATGAACTGCAAAATCCCTGGTTGTCTTAATCGCTTAACAAAGGGCAGAACCTATCAATGTGGTAAATGCAGTTTACAAATTCTTGCTGCTGCCCGGTACTTTTCTCGTCCACTTTCAGAACTTTTAGGAGATTTAGAAGATGTCACATCTAAGCGTAATCAAAACTCAAATAAAGAATCCGATCGTCCTACAAGAGATTCTTCAGAAGATGATTGAATCAGGACTTGATGGAATTCTAACTGGAGCTTACTTAGAAACTAATGCCCATATCCATGACCCTTTCGGCAACAGCAAACTTGCAGAGTTTGTCATTCGGCGCAAACAAAACTATCAGGGTGGTTACGACTTTGGCTTCAAATTGATAGAAACAGACGAATTCGAGTTTTTAACCCGTGATGGTTCCCAGCGAGATGCTAAGAAATTTATGGAGAAACTATTGCCGTGGTATGCACGGGAAAACACTCTGGCAGCACTGAGAACTCAAGGATTTAATATTGAATCCCAGATTGAAGAAAATGGCGAAGTTGTCATCGTTGCTGGCAAGTGGCGTTAAGAGTTAAAGCCAAAGTGAAGCTGATAATGCTTCGCTTTGGGGTATTGAGTCTTGAAACTTAGAGAAAACCGAAATGTGTCAACAAACTACTCAATAAACTACTGAACAAAAAACAGACGCAGAAATCCGACAATTCACAGATGAAACACATTGTTATCCTGAACATAATTGATGAACCAAATCCTAAACAGTGGGTTGTCATTGAAGAACCGCCCCTGATATTAACTTGGCGGGGAATGTATTTTCAATTCAATCGAAAACTAACGAAGTCGATCGGAATTAGCTGCACCCGATACATTTACAATGAGGTAAATGGTTGTCCCCTAGCTGCAATTTCTACGCCAGAAATTATTCAAGAAACTGATGAAGCCAAAAATCTTTGAAACCAATCAGGAAATCAATGAACTCAGAGAATTCAACGAATAATGTATCGGGATTGCCATTGATTGAACAATTTAAACTAATTGAGCCACTGGAACTTCAAAGGTTTCAGTATGAAATTAGTTTAATTTTTGAAGAAGCAATCAGAAAAAAGTGGAGTCTACAACAATTTGCTATTAAGATTTTAGCAAATTGTGCAGGGGTGAAGCTGTTTATATGTTGGTTGCATCAACACTTATACAGAAAGCGACAAATCTTAGTGGGGAAGAAAATTATGCTCTTCTACAGCAGTTCATTGTTGCTGTATATCAAAAGAACTCCCAAGGAATTAGATACGGAGTTCAAATACTGCAAAATGGATTGGCTGTTAACGAAATTCAAGGAAAACACAATTAGAAACATGACACAAAATGAAGCTGTTGAAATAGTTCGTAGACAAGTTAAGCTGCTGTTCAAAGAAGCGGAAAAAGAAAAACTTTCTGCTGAACAATTTGCTGTAAAAATCTGGCTAGGGGTAATTCTAGGAAGTATCCCAGAGATAACCCTAGTCTCAATATTGTTTGAAAAAGCTACTAACAATAGCCCAGCAGAAACCTACGAAATGATAAAGGATTTGACTGCTCGAAAAAACGAAGTAGATGCAGTTAAATACGCAATTTCGTTAATTGTTCAAGGTTTGAAGATTCTTGATACCGAAAATGACAGCAACTAAATACAAAGCAGACGATCGAATTGGGCAACTGAAATTATCGATCGCACTTCAATTTCTTCCCGATCTTCCTCCCATTCAAAACCTGATTATGCTTCGCTTTGAGTTGTTAGTTTTTGGGAACAACTTATGCTTTGTCGTCGTAACTTGCCTATTCAGGAAAAAATTCAGCAACACATTATCTCTAAGGAGGATTGCTGGATTACAGATTTAAGTTCTCCAAAGGGCTATCCTAGAATTGGACACAATCAAAAAATGAGAAAAGTTTCGCGAGTAATGTTTGAATTGCATTACGGTGAAATTCCTGAAGGAATGTATGTTTGCCATAAATGTGACAATCGAGCTTGCGTAAATCCAGAGCATTTGTTTTTGGGAACTCACCAAGATAATATGGCAGATATGGTCAAGAAAAATCGTCAAGCTAAAGGCTCTAACCAAGGAAGCTCAAAACTAACTGAGAAACAAGTTGCTGAAATTAAATTCCTTCTAGCTGAAGGAAAACTAATGCAAAAAGAAATTGCCCAAAAATTCGGAATCCGGCCCAGCTATGTTTCCGCTATTAAGTGTGGAAAAAAGTGGAAGCATTTGAGCCACCAACCAATCAACAACTATTCAGAGCCAAAGCAGTTGAATTTATTTGATTGATAGATTTCACAAACAGAAGCTAAGAATTGCGTTGAGCATTTTCTATTGTTCAACGCAAGTTACAAATTCACAATTGCAGGAAAAATTGATTATGCGTTACAAACCTGATGACAAAATTGGACAACTGAAGTTATCAATTGCTCTTGAAGCATTGCCAAATTTGGCACCAATTCCTTGTAAAGACTACCGATTAGTAGTTATAGATGCTCCGTGGAATTTCTCTCTCCGAGAAGCCGACAAAACTCACCGGGGCAGGTGCAGCTACCCCTCAATGAAGGATGAAGAAATTCTGAAGATGCCGATTTATGACATCGCCCACCAACACGCTTATGTGCTGTTGTGGGTGACGAACAATCATCAATACCTCGGCTTCCGGTGTTTGGAGAAATGGGGATTCACGCATCGATCGACCTTCACATGGGAAAAAGTCACGAAAGACGGCAGACCCCACATCGGAATGGGGCATTACGGGCGCAACTGTACTGAGCACTTCCTGGTAGCTACAAAAGGTGAACCAGGGAGTTTCAGCACCCACGGGTTGACCAATATCCCTAACATCATTCGAGCCCGGAGAGGCAAACATTCTCAGAAACCGGAAGAGTTTTGGACGATCGCAAATCGACTGGCAGAAAAACTGGAGAAATGTGAGGAATTGGGGCGATTGTCGCAACCGTCGAGGATTGAGCTATTTGCAAGAGAACGGCGATCGAACTGGGATTCTTGGGGTGCTGAAGTTAAGTAACTAATTTGAAGAGGACAAACTAATGAAATTTCAATTGAAGGCAAGTACAACTGACGATCGAGTACGAGTAATCTGTGAAGATTCATGGAAAGGCACTATTCATGCAAAAACTCCAATAGCAGCAAGTCTTTCTGATGATGAAATTAAAGAATTGGGCTTGAATTTGTTGCAATCTAAAGCATTTGTGGATGATGTCAATCAGTTCTTGTTTCATCCAAATATTGAAATTATTCGCACTCACTTAATTGGCGTTCATGATGCTTAATCCATCTTTAGATGTCCGAAATGCTGCTGAACATAATCAATTTGAGGAACTGGAAAATGACTGATTTGACTCCTTCTGAAATTGTTCATAAACACATTCAAACTAATCCAGAAGCTTTTCTTGAAGCTCTCGAATCTGCTTCACCCGAAACCCGTAAAGCTGTACTGGCTCATCTTCAAACTTTGCCAGATGCGAATGAACAAGAGTCAGTAACGCCATCTGAGGAAATTCCAGAGGAAATTCCAGAGGAAATTAAAGAAAGTTGAAGTTAATTCTCAGAACTAACAATCTTGGATAACAGTTATCCGAGATTGTTGGTAGGGGCTACGCAACGAGGTAATGATTCCTTTCAATCATCCAGGTAAAAATTATGCACTCTCAAGATGGAACAGATTTGGCTGTAGTTTCAGATTTTTTCGCTTATCAATTTGATGCAATAATTTCTGCAATAGAAAAAGCCAAAATTCTTCATCAAATTCAGCTATTTATGCACCCCACAAAGCCAGCATTTCGGTTATTTGTGCCTGAGACTTTTTTTGAAGAAACTGCCAACATTACCATCGCAATTGAGAAAAGTGGAATTTGCTATGACGAGACGATCGCACTAGCCAAATATAACTTTTTCAAACTTCAGCAGGTAAAGACCATGACTGATAAAAATGGTACAGTCTGGGTAAAAGTTTCGGATTTCTACAATCATCAACTTAATCCGACACTCCGTATCCTTAAGGATGCAAACATTCCTTACCTGATTCAAAAATTTGGCTATCAAGCTGGATTTAGACTGTTTGTTGCCCTAGAAAATCTTGAGAGAGCTAAAGAACTTTGTCAGATTAACGCAACTACAGTTTAATAAAGTGCAAACCGGGGTAATTCCCAGGTTCGCTTCCTGTAGTGCTTCGCTTTGTGATTTTGACTCTAGATTTGAGAGCATTTAAGGCGATGAACTACTTACAAGGAGAAACGACAAAGGGAGTTTGGGTGACAAATGAAGGAAAACGAATTCCTTACACTAAAGAAACCTATCAAGTTACTAATGATGAATGCAGTAGTTATTCGGTAGAAATTACCAAATGGTTGAAAACTACTACAATTTCTGTTTCTGTTGTCACTGGAGATAAGGGAATAGATGATGAATGGGAAAGACGATCGTTAACTCAGGAAATTCATCGATTAGCTAAATTACCTCATTCAGAATTTGATTCCTGCAAACTTCAATTGATAGTTCAGGCGATCGAATTTGCAAAAAGTTTGGCACAAAGTTAATAGCGTTTTTCTGGGTCGCTCCCAGATTCATTCAATGTTTTACGCTTTAATTAATCAAAAAGGCATCACGGTTCACTGTGCAGAAAAGCCGTTAGTAATTGAACAAATGCAAAGTTTGGTAGGAATTGAAGGTGAGGAAGCTTACATAGAAGTAGCTTCTTATCGCAGTTACTCTGACCCATTAATTGTCATGATTTGCGACGATGAGTTTTTAAGAAAAAGCTGTCAGCCAACTTGTATTACTGCTGAAGGTGCAGTTATTCATGGGCAAGTGCTAGTTTTGGCAATCGATCGAGCTACTGAAGATTTTGGTTTGCTTACTAAACAGCAGGTAGAGGTGGTGAAACGAGAAACCAAACTCTATCAAGTACATTCACGTTAGCTGTAACAAAATCATGCCCCTAATTCTGGGGCGTGATTGAAATTCAAAGAAAATCCTACTTTACCGGAAACCTCTCGATTTGGCTTCGCTGTGGGGTGGTGAGTCCAAAATTCAGGAGCTTAATCATGTACTACGTTTTACTCAATTCAAATGGCATTGAAGTGAAGGAAACATCCGAAATGCCTTCCTACGAACAAATGGCAGATTGGGTAGGAATTCCAGGTGAGCAGGTACACAAACACATTGACGTGGTTTATGGAAATTATTCTGACCCGGCGATCGTCATGATTGTTGATGATGAATCTCCTGTCAGAGATGACTATCAGCCCACTTGTATGTCTACAGGAGGTGATGTGCTTCTGGGTCAGGTGCTGATTTTTCACCATGATGTAGTAAATCAGGATTTCTGTTTGCTGAGTGTTGAGCAACTTCAAATCGTTAAGCAAGAAACCAGACTCTATTGTCGAGTTTCAAGATAATCTTGGAATCATGCCCCTAATTCTGGGGCTTGATTGAAATTCAAAGAAAATCCTACTTTACCGGAAACCTCTCGATTTGGCTTCGCTGTGGGGTGTTGAGTCAAAAATTCAGGAGCTTAGCCAATGTTTTACGTTTTACTAAATTCAGATGGTCTACACTTGAAACTCTCAGGGCTAAAGCCGCTGAGCTTTCCGCTTACCGTGCATTTTTTTGTAAATGTTCATGAGTTCTGTCTGCATCTTTATCATTGCCTTGACCAACGACCAATTCCTGACTTTCGGAAACTAGGAACAATTTAAAATGAAACTCGATCCAAATGACTTAAGAACTTATCCAGTTCAAGAGAAACCGTGCAAAACTTGTCCGTTTAGTGGTGAAAAACCATTACCTCTCTTTCCATCAGATTTGGCAATACTACGAAAACTTGATGGGAAACGGGCAACACATTTGTCATAGTACAAATAACACCAAAATCTGTCGCGGTGGTAGGAATATGCAACTGAAATGGTTGTGTGCAATAGGAATGTTAGATGAGCCGACTGACGATGCTTTTAACCAAGCAGTAAACTGGGCATTGAATAATAAGGAGTCAGCAACGTCAACGACCCATGACTAAATCTTAGCAATCAATTCAAGCTTTATGAACTGCGAAATCACCTTGGGCAGATTAATCAAAAATGCCCGGTTGTATCAATCTATGAGTCAAATAGAACTGGCTCAGAAATTGACCGATCGCACAGGAAGAAATGTAACTTTCTGTGAAGTGAGCCGAATCGAAAATGATTGCGCTGACATTCCGTATGAAGAGTGGCGGTGGTTAATCCCGGCTCTAGCAGCAGTTTTTGAAACTGATAAAGCCTGGTTTCAGAAAATTCATGACTCAACCCATACCCAAACTTTAGACCCGTCTCAAGCAATTTTCCCCGTTTATCTACCATGAGTTACAAAGTTGTTTACTTACACCGAATCATTGCCGAACAATCGATCGGTCGCAAGCTCAGACCCGGTGAAATTGTCCACCACCTTGATGAAGATAAATCTAATAACTCACCCGAAAACTTGGTGGTTTGTTCAAGCGCATCAGTGCATCGGCAATATCACATCCGGTCACTGCATCAGAGAATGGAACCCGCTCGACTGGTTAGACAAGGCGATTTGTGGTTCTGAGGAAAGCCCACGCATCCCTCACAGTACCGATGCGTGGGTCTGCCGGAACTTGGCTATCTGAAAGAGAGGAAAAAACGCATGAATACGAAAATGTTGGCAGTCTAGTTTTCTCTGAAAGAGGGTAAAGTTATCTTCAACTCAAGCGTTAATTGGGGCTGCGGAATTGTTGTTTTGCCCAATCCAACAGTTCGTCGTAGCTGGAATAAGCGCACAGTATTCGTGACTTATCGCCTTTTTTTCTTACCGCAATCACTTTGCCTCTTCTATTTTCATAACCAGGTTGTCCGGTTATTTCTTCTAGTTCTAGCTCGAAGAATTTAAGTGCTTGAATGAATTGAGAAATTTTATTGTCTTCCATTAGTTAATAGCTTTTGAATTGAATTTGTTCATTATTACACTGGATACATCTTAACTTCTCCGCCGTATTCTTACACACATTAGAAAAACAAAATTTGTTGAGCTTTAGAAACAGGAAAATTGCTGGCTTTGATCCTCTTTGAAGGTATGCTAAAAGCCACGAACCGGAGCCTAAAGTTAAGCCGGGATTGTGGCAGTTGCCGGGAGCCAGCGTCAAAGCCAGTGATTATTGCAAACAGAAGAAGTGATGTACACCTTATTTCCCCGCCTAGAGCTTGAAACCACTACAGCCACATCAGAAAACCTAATTGTCCCCGCCCAATCCCTGTAAAAGATTTAAATGTCATTATTCCACTAATATTACAGGGCTAGTGTTGCCTTTTGTGATAATTACATTAACTTCATTTTTACCCGGCTGTATAGTTCGCTCTTCTTTCGGTGTATCTTCACCAATTTTATAAACTATCACTTTTAACTCACAATTCCAATAACCTACCACCCCATAAACCTCCCCTATTATTTCTAGAGTTCGGGTGTCGTTATTGTCCACTGTTATATCGTCAGTAGTCAGAGCACCATAGTTAATCACTTCTACCCGAACAGATTCACCATAATGGTTAGTAATGTGCATAGTTCTAGATGTCATATTTTTTACCTTCTTAAAGTTTGTTATTTAAAGTAGAGCAAATTTTATTTACTCTAACTGTTGACTCAGAATAATGGTATATCCAGAGCCAGAGCCTGGAACTGCTAAGGTCATTAAATAGGGTTAAGCGCGTGACACACGGTTTTGGTGTCCTCAGCCGGACGGGCAGGTGGCTATTTTTCCGACGGTCTTCTAAATCTTTTTCACTTTGGCAAAGACTTAACAGCCCGTCGAAAAAATCCAGCTAGGGGTGTAGACGGAGATACTCATTTTTTAATTCCTAGCACTCCGAATAAATCATCACCTTGGCCACTAGGTTGCTCTCCAGCAGAGCCTAGCTCACTTATGATATTAATAACCAAAAATTTTATACAATGTTAATAGCAACATACCCCTTTTATTAAGTCTATGAAATTTAAATATAGAGGCTGGACAATGGATTTATCTTTGGTCGGAATTCACTACCCCAATTATCCATACACACCCGGTGAAGAAGCAAAAGCCATTTGGGAAATTGATATCTACGAAAATGAAGAAAACGAAAATTGTAGAATAATAGAGATTGGCGATCGGGAGGAAGTCTTACAAATTTGGCAACCATACATCGACCGACGTATAGATAACCCCATGTTTTAGATGTGTCACGCGATTGGAGTTGCGTAAAGCAGCTAAAGCCCATCCTGACCCAGGGTCTAAAATTGCTACGGCTATGCGAGGAAAACCAATATTGCGAGTATACACCAAACTAGACAGACATCTTGGAGTTTGATTAAGGTTGAGTTTTAGTTTTCTTCCAAACTTTAACTAGCCGTCTAAAATCCTCATTTTCATCGTTTGTCAGTAGTGCTTTGACCGCTTCCTTAACTCCCAATTGATGCACTTTGGAATAGACATCATTGGCTGCTGCGGGGTTGTTGTCCGCGATTGCTTGGAGTATCCGCGCTTGAAGCTTCTGAACTAACTCGGATTCAGTGGTGGCAACTTGGTCAGCGGTTGGTTGGTTGGAAGCTGCAACAGATTGAGGGGTGGATTCATCGGATGAATGCGGGGTTTGTCGGGGTTCGCACGGGGTTAGCAAGGGGTTTGTCGGTTGGCTTAAATTCCCGTCTGGTAAGAGTTCTGGTATTTCAACGGGGTTGGCGGGGTGCGAACCTACTTTTTCGATTATTTCTGACTCATGACTTGTGATGTGGGTTTCTTCAATCAACCCAGAAGACTCTAACTTTTCACCAAAGTGATGACTTGTGATTTGGCTTTCCTCAGTCAACGAAGAAAAAGATTCTAACTTTTCTGAAATGTTTTGAACCTCTAAACCCTGTAAATGGCTGTAATTCCCGTCTGGTAAGGATTCTGAATCCCTTGCTAATCCCGTATCCACCTCGTTTAGCCCTGTGTTGTACCCCGTATCAGTGGGAAGATTCTGGGGGATAAGCGCTGAAAGTGAATCGGAATGAGTGGGTGATGTTTCCCCCTGGTCGCGGAACCTCAATCCTTCAAACCAACTGCGGCCACCGGAGCGTTTCCACTTGACGGAACTAAGTTCCAGATAATCGCTGCAGAGTTCCGAGAGCATCTTGGGATACTTGATATGAGAAACGGCCTTGAGATTGGAATCGCACCAATTTTTATAGTGTTCGTAGAGCTTACCCGTCGGCGTAGAAGCAGTCGGGTCTACAATCAAACAATCATCGAAGTGAGCCGCGACGCTGTTGGTTTGCAGCTTCAACTCCCATTCTTGGAGTTTGAATTCTGCAATCTGATTCTTGCCAACTCCTTGAATGCGTTCGCTGACGGTGCTGTCAGAAAGGTTGAGGGCTACAGCAATAAGCTGAGAGATTTCTGCATCCATCCCCGCTTCAATTCTCGAATTTCGCAGCACCGTGGGTAATGGATTATCAAAGTGAACGAGGCACAAGCGACGGTCTAAACCAGTCGTATCGCCTACGAAAATTGGGTTGTTGCTGCCAACAATTAACAAGCCGTAGAAGAAAGCATCAGAAGCCGACTTGTACACTTCCCGGTAGCTGACGGCATCGCCACCAGTCATGGATAATATGGCATCCACACCCGAAGCAGCGCGTTCGTCGGGACAGGCTACCAATTGCTTATCGATGATGCTGGCCATTGTGGAGCCGTCATCCATATTTCTGAGCTTGCATCCCTTCCAATTATCCCGGCCTACTATTTTCTGGAGCAGCCTGATAAACGTACCCTTACCGCTCCCCGGCTTTCCGATTAAGTGAACGAACATCTGCAAGTCAAAGAACCGGAATTTGAGCAATCCGTTGATGATTGCCAGCAGTTTGAGGATTTTCTGGCGATCGCCCTGCATCGCCGTATTCATCCATCGGTAAGTGTTCGGGCAATTGTTGCGGAGTGTTTCAATCACATCGGCGTCAGTTCCCGTCAATGGCTTGTATTGATAAGGTAAGTATGAAGTAAAACCCATACCTGGAGAATGTTTGAGGATTTCGCCGGTGTTGCTGTCCCACACCGAATCATCGAAAGCAATGTAGCGCTTCCTATCCCAGATATCCCAGTGCTTAACTCGCAGGTCGTCAGTCAGGAGGCTCAGCACGTCTGTGATGTAGCTAGAACCTTTGTACTCAATATTTCTGGCATCAATGGTGGTTTTGACCAGGGTTCTAAAATTCCCATCGTCGGTACGTTCCCAATGCTTGCCCGTCCAAATCCGCCAAGTTTTGGTTTCGTTATCAAATTTCCACATCTGCCCGTAATCTTCAGCTAACTGATGGGCAAGCCGTCTCGGTGTGGGTGGCTTTGATGCTGTTTTGTTGTCACCCTCGTCGTCAAGATTGCTCTCCCAGTCCTCAAAGCTAATTGACTTGACGAGCATCCGCCTGAATTCTTCTATTCCTTTTTTCTGGATAAAATCATCCATACCTTTGGTTTCTCCCTCAGTGCCAGGTTCCCATTGTGCAGTAATGCTGCGAACGGGTACACCAAACTTAAGCAACTGGTGGCCGAGTTTCCGCTGTTCCCAGATGACGCTTGGATTGGTCGCTGCATCCGCATCAAAGACAATGATGAACCCAAAACCGGCACGAGCGTAAGCTTCTAGGGTGGGAACGAGATAGCGCTGACCCTGCACGTCGCTAGCTTTCGCTGTCAGCCCCATGCTGATGCCCATTAAGGCAATTGTCGGTAAATCGTGACTGCATCCCGCGATCGCCTTAAAAGCTCCCTCGGTAATCAGGAGATAGGGATGGTCGTTAATGCGGTAGCAGTGCTGCTTGAGATTTTCTGGCTCCCAGTAATCCTTATCGGTGGGATGCTGGGGTAAGAATGCGTCGTATTCTCCCACTGGTGTGCGGTATTTGGGCGCTTTTTTACCGCTTTCTGATTTCCAAGGCTTGTCCGGTCTGAATTGAAATTGTGTGGTTTTTCCCACGAATAGGATACCGCCAGACTTCGCTGTGTACCCCAAGTAAACTGATGCTTCATCCGCAGATACGGTGCGACAGTTGGCGTAACTCCAATTATTCAACAGCCCCCGGCTCTCAATGTGGCTCTTGTGTTTGGGGCAAAGATAAGCGGTAGATTCAAATTGCTGTACAACGTTCATAGATGCCTCTCTCCGCTACTCATAGCGGTGCTAACTGGTTTTTTTACAAAAACCCGCTAAATGTAGAAGAGACGGCTCTGCTTTAACTACCGTTGACGTGCAAAGGTGCAAATGATGCGGTAGTGGCAGAAATAGACTATGATTAATCTAAAGTTTTATTTTTTTGTTTGTCTGCCGTCTCTTCTAAAGACTGCGGACTCTTTTTTTTGGTCTGGTCTAATCGA
Source organism: Microcoleus sp. B4-C1 (assembly GCF_036705285.1). Classification (NCBI taxonomy): domain Bacteria; kingdom Bacillati; phylum Cyanobacteriota; class Cyanophyceae; order Oscillatoriales; family Microcoleaceae; genus Microcoleus; species Microcoleus sp. B4-C1. Next base: position 26,782 of record NZ_JAUBUC010000005.1, read on the forward strand.
TGCGGGCGATCGCTTGTCGGCAACAGCCTTTTCAAATTCTATACGCGGACGTATTGCTTAGATTGCTGGCTGGCAAGGAATTGTTGATAAGCTTCCTTATCGCCACCGCATGAATCCACAGAAACCTGGCTAACAATCTCATAAGTCATTGTTTCAGCTTCGTCTGGTGTCAAAGGCTGGCGTTCGCAGTAAGCAATCTGTACATCCCGAAACTCCGGCATATCCCCTTCAACCTCTGATAGGTCAGCTTCATATCGAAACACTCTGACCACTACCCAGTCCGAGGGAGTGACAAGGTAAGCTTTCCAAGGGCTACCCTCTTTTTTTACGTGGTAGGTGAGCCGTTCGCCAAGTTTGACCTGACGCTTCAGTAGTGGACGCGAATCGTGGGAAAGCTGCAACAGTCGAGTCAACTGTTTCCCAATCACAAGCTCTTTGCTCTCGATCGGCACCCATTTTTCTTGCTCCTTGACTAGGTAGAGGTTCAGCGTAGACTTGCTTGCCAATGGGTCGTAGAGTTCGATGTCTTCAGTTATTTGTTCGAGTAATGTCATAGTTTATACCTCATCTTTATCCCTATTATCTTGATGGTCGCCCCACATATCCCAAAAACTCGTCTGTTTGCCTTTGAAGACGCAATCGACTTCGAGGTCTGAATCATCCTCGTTTTGTTCGATTCTTTTGAGTTCCCACCCATACTTCTTTTCCATCTCCTTGCAATCTTCTTCAGATGATGCCGAATGTCTGTTTTCCTGTTCCGAATCGTCATCTCCATTTTTGCTAAACGGCCATCCAATCATTGCAGTCACTCCTTTAAATGGATGTGTTTTGAAACGCCTCCAGCTTCTCCTAGTAAGCGTTTGAGCGATTGTAAACTCAAAAAGTTTGAAACGCCTCACGCTTGCTATGGTTGTGCCTAAAATCGCAATTTATGAAGCTTTCGGCGTATCGGAATCTTTTGAGTGTCGCACCCAAACCGATGGTCTGAGTGTACTTTCGACGAGATTGTGAGTGTTTGCGATCGCTCAGGAATTCGAGACGTTTGACACTCCTGTCGAGCTTCTGAACTTTTACAGGCTCAGCCGCTTGTGTCGCTTTCAGTTTCAGGGCGATCGTTCCCCTGATTTTGTTCTATGTACTGTTTGACCAAATCGATAAGCACTTCATTCATGTTTTTTCCGTTCAACGCACAAATAGCCTTGAACCGTTCTCGAAGTGTTCGAGAAGGAAATGTGAGTTTCAAGGTGGGTACTGGTTCTGTAGTTTTTCGGTCGGCCACTGGGATATCTAATGCAATTACTTTATATATCCCAGACTACCCGTTAAAGCTCGTTTTTTGCTTAATGGGTTAATAGGTGCATACGGGATGTTTGCATCAACTATCCCGTATAAGTTATCATACACTTACGAACGCCTACAAACCAAGCAGAAGCATGAAACAGTTATCTGTACTCCCGATGTGGTTGCTTTACTTAGCTTTGTTAGCGTCAAAAACCCAAAACCAAACCCCGCCCCCCATGACTGGAAATCTCAAAGGGCGGGGTATGGCACTCACATTAATGAGGTTTTCCCATAATGACACAACCACCGCCAATACCTGTGGAAGCGGCTGCAACTTTCTCGATCGCACCCGCACTCGCACCCGCACTCACACCCGCATCAGAATCAGAATCAGGTACACCAACAACTTCCCCTTTGTACCGCCAGCTCTTGACATCTGTTAACGCGATGCCGCACCAGGAACTAAGCGCGCTGATGGAAGCCGCAGTCTATTCATTCCGGCAAAACGATACCCTCACCCGCGCTATCAAAGAATGCGGGACGATCGAACTGTTCGGGGATAAGTGGCCCCTGGCTTTCGACTTCTTGCCAACATCCGCTGAAGCTTTGAGTTTGGTAGGAGCGATCGCCGACCAATTCTCGTGCCGCCAACTCCATCTGTGCTGGCAACAACTCCTAACCACCAGTACCCCCACTCAGAAGCTAGCGCTCGTTGAAGCTATTGCCTACGCCCAGCACTACTCCTGCACCGTATTCGAGGCTTTACAAGAGTGCGACCTCTTAAATCTCTTCCCAACGTCTGAACATTTAAATGTTTGGATGTCTGAAATCGAAGCAATTCAAATGATTCACTTGCTCTCCGGTTCTCTGTTAGCCCAAAGTTCAGAGACACTGCCCAATGTCGGTGATGGGAGGGATGATCGATGAAAGCACTCAGAAGCCATCAATTGCAGTGGAGCGTTACCGTCACCCGCAAGTACAATCCACCGCGTCAGATTGTAGTATTCGGGCGATCGTCAGAAGAAGCGCTACTGGGTGCTGTTTCCTCTGCCCGCGAAGTCTGGGGAATCTGGGATGCCAAATCCTTCGGTGTCCCGGTGAGACAATGATTTTTTTTTAATTCTTGGTTAGCTACTTCGGGTCAACTCTGCAAATAGCTAACCAAACAATCATAGTTTCGGGCTAAGTAGCTAACAATCCGCTAACCAGAGAATGCCAACACCTAAAAAGCCTGTAGACGTAGCTGTTTTTAACAGTCGGTGGGGCAAGTGGAAGCATTTCAGTTACTTTCGAGCCGAGGTAAGAATCATTCTGGGTAGAGGGGGAAAACCGATGCCCGAAGCGACTTTCAAAACCCGACTCGCGCTTTTAGAAGCAGAATGCCCGGAGTTTCAAAGACCGCCTTACCAGCGCACGTTTTCTCCCTTTCATTTGAACTGTTTGCTAACCCTAGAAACCTGGATACAAGAAGCCCACCACTGCATTGCAACTGTTAGAGAACGACTCCAAGAAGAAGGATTACCCACCCATGAATATGAATGCGAACACCGAACCGACAATTGACCGTCGCGATATCAAAACCAAATGGGGACTCAACAAAGTTTCTGACGTAACCAACGCTCGCAAAGCTTTAGGACACCCAGATTGGCAAAACTCTAAGTTCAACTCCGACGATGCTGCAGAACTCGACCTCTATTTCGAGTTGGTACTCAATCAACGAATTGCACCGCATTTGGCACTCGAACAAATAGCAGGGACTCGCAACGGACGCAGTGAATACTGCAACGACATCGACTCAGAAGCGATCGCCGACGGGGAAAACCGCGATGCTAACGAAGAGAAAAGTGGAGCAATCCAAGCAATCGAGGGCATGACTCGCGAAGCATCCTTGGGAATGGCCGATGTAGCAGTTGCAGTGAGCGACCAAATGCTAGATGCCTTTAAGATTTCTCTAAGCGCCAATCTGACCAATGGATTGACCGAGATGGCATCTCAGATTCGAGGTAACTTTGGTGTCCTGAGCGATGCCGTGAAAGCCGCCCCTTTGGACTTGAGGGATGCCAATCTACCCGTCCCAAAGCCTTTGTTACCAACCAAGCCAGCACCGCAGCGGAGGATATTACCAGGACTCTGGTAGACGCACACAAAGAGCTAGGGGAAGCCCTAGCTTTAAGGCAGGCTCAAAGGGAAAAGGTGCTGCTGAATCTCATCTTTTTCCTGAGCCTACAACGGGGCAGCCAACCTAAAAAAGCTGGCATTATATTGCCCCCCCATCGCACTTATGCTGAAGAAACAATCGCACTGATGAGGTTTGTTTAATGCTAGAAAGTTACGGCTTTATTGAGATGTATTTAGTAGTGCCTGGATTGAGATTGTGGCGGGTCGTTAAGTCTAAGCTGGCTACAATTAGCCAAGTGAGCGAAGTAGCAGTATTGGTAGGAGGATGCGCTTGAAAATCAGAGAAGTCTTGGCAACAGTTAAACACTGTAATTCAGGATGGCAAGAACAAAAACTGGTACACATCCTGTTTACTGACCGGGATGAAAAGTACCAGTTACTGAAGCCGTACTGTGTGGAATATGGCAAAAATGTCATCTTTAGCAAGACAGATAACGAGATTCTGTTACCAGATTGAGTAAAGCGCAAACATAGAGCTAAGGAGTACAGCGATGTTAGTTCACATCCGCAAAAAAGAGGTTTTGTTGTGGCACGAAGAGCAGTACGTATTTGTGTACGCTCCCGACAACAAATGTCTGGCATTCTGTCAAATCAAAGACCTCGACTTATATAGCAATCGCTGCGATGCGCTGTACAACATTATTGAGAGCGATGTTTACTTAGAAGCGGTAGACGAAAATAAAAATCTTTGCCAGCCCAAAGAGAAATATTTTCCCCCTGATTGTGTAGGGCCCAGAGAATGCCCTTATCCCGGAGTTTGTTACCGCTTCGAGACAGATCAGCAAGATTATGAATGTGATGGATATGAATCAGCAGGATAGGAAAATATGAACGCATACAAGGATTATCAAAGATTGCTGCCTCCAGCGACTCTTACCGAAGAAGATGAGTTCTACGCCGAATGCAACACCAATGGAATCAACCTGGTAGATCGGGTGAATGGCAAACCAGTTTACGTTTATCCCTACTGGATAGATAGACCCAACTGCAATTGGCACAGTCCTCCAGAACCGGAAAATGAAGATTACTTCATGCACTATGAGGATGAACATGAGGATGAAAATGAGGAGGGTGACGAGCGAGATAAAGCAAACAGAACTGGTTTTATTGAGAGATTAAAGAGATTGTGGTAACGATACAAACACCAAACTTAAGTTTTTGTAGGACGGAAACTACCCATGCCCATTAACCGCAGCCAAATCACTGACAATATCCTTCACACGCTTGCTTTTATCAAGTCGAAACTAGCAACACCGCGAGTACCAAAAGCACCAGCGCCAGCACCGCAATACGGACAAGTGCCACTGCCATTACCGCTACCCCAACTAGGAGATACCACCAAACTAATTGTGCTGTTTCTTGTTGCTTCAATCACAACTGCTTTGATGCTACCCAGGGTAATTGGTGGAATCAAAGTATCGACTGCTCGACCTGCCATCACAATGAATTTAGGCAACCAAAAAACCGTTAACCGAATATTTTGGGTGTTGGTGAGTGCAGCAGCAATCGCAGCGATTACCGAGAAAGATTGGCGCAAGTAGGAGAAAGTGATGATATGTGATTGGCTATGAAATATCGAGGAGAAAATGATGAGTGCAATTGTTAAATATACAGGCGGTGGAGCCATAGCACCAGCCCTAGTCGGCAAAGTCAAAGCATTTGATAGCGCGCCTGAAATGTTGACTTCCTTTCAGGGATACTACGGTTTCGACCCCTCAGCGTTTGCCGGGATGTCTGAGGAAGAATTGGGAGCATTCGTAGATTCGGTTGAAGAAATCAAGTTTCTCATTGACAACCTCGACAAGTTAGAAAAACACGTCAACGATTATATTGATGGCGTTGTCAAATACAACGAATTTGTAGCCCGATGCGTCAAAGCTGGCGCTAAGGGCATGGAGAAGATCGATCGCGCCACGCTCGACGTATTCTTGGCATGGAAAGGTTGGCAGGCTAATACCAAAAAGCTAGCCAAAGATTCGGATGTTGGCGTCAGACTTCTCGACCAAGAAGTTATCGATTACGGTGATTTAGCGGAATACGACCTTCAGATTTCGCTTCAGATTGTGGCTAACAGATTAGTCCGCCAAAAAGAAGCGCTATCCCAAAAACCAGACACAGAAGCAACAAACTATGCGGAGCGACAAGCAGCTCAACAGGCAAAAAGCGAAGAGAGAAATAGGATAAAAGACTTGTTCGCTTACGGTACTCGTGGGAAATACGGTTTGTCATCATCGAATAGCAAACAATTAAGTCCTGCTACCAATAACGCTACCAATAACGCTAGTAATAGTGCTACCAATAACGCTAACAAGGCAAGCGGTTGGCTAAAAAAATTGGGCGGTAAAGCCTTTGACTTTTTCTCAGGGAAGTAGCCATGCAGTTACCACCATTTCTCATCCCCAAACCTCAAAATCCCCCTGTCTCTCCACCTTCACAACAACCACCACTCCCCGAATTAGAAGAATCAGACCAATTGAGGTTTCTCAAAAACTTAAACAGCTTCTGCGGTCAAGGATTCTGGTTTGCGGTTGGGCTATCCATCGCTCACGTTTCGAGGATTCTCAGTGCTCCTGTAATGCTCGTCGCAGTGATTTTAGTAGCCGGGTTCCTGTTTGTAGTAAAACCAAAAAACCCAACCTCTTATTTACTATCCATGAGGCGGATTAGCGGGTTAGTGGTGGTTGTCGCCACTATTGCTGCATTTTGGGATGCGGCGTGGCTATTGGCAAATGCGCCTTTAAGTGTAGGCTTTGGCTTTGGGTTAACAAGAGTGTGGCAGCTTGGCGCGATTGTCGGTTTGTCGGTAGCGCTGATGAAGTTGGTCGCATTGGGGAGGAGGTGGATGAGGTGAAAAGCGCGATCGCCTGTGTGATTGTGGGCATCGGATGTAGCGGATTTAGCTTGTTCGGGTACTTCGACAAACACGTCAGCTACTGCAATGGAGTTACAAATCCCTGTACGCCTGTTGTGGTAACGGGTTCACAGTATCCCAAGAATGCTAAGTTTGTGAAGCTGCATCAAGGCTGGGGGCTGCTGCGTACTACATCCGGCGTAATTGCTGCAATCAGCTTTGGTGCGGGTTATTTTGCATCGGGTGCAGCATCGGTGAAGCAGAGAAAGAACGAGGAAGAGGCTGCTCTCAATGAAGCTCGACAAAAACAGTTAGAAGCAACTACCAGCGACATTTTGGATGAGGAAGAAATCCAGAAAACAGCGATTGCTGCTGACTTGAGAGTGAAGGACTTCAAGCGCGAACTCTACGACGGCTACAACACAATCTATTTAGAGAAGAATCCCGAACTGTTGGAGGCTTTGACAACCCCTAAATCTTTGCCGGCTTCAATGGAATCAAAGTTCCAGGAATTTGAAGATGCCCAAGTCGAACAAAACGCAGCACCCGCCCCAAATAACAATCAATTATTGGGTGTAGAACTGCCAGTAACTCCCAATTTAGGAGTGAAATTCTTTGATTGGAAACAGTTTAGGGACACTCCTGAGATGTTTCCTCACATTAGAGGAGTTGCAGCTACCCGATGCGGAAAAACCACGCTATTTGATTGGCTGATGGATGTGATGCCATCCCAAAAGCAGTCGGTAATTACGGTCAAACGGTGGCCGCATCAATGGATTGGCTTAGATGTAATAGGAGTGCCTGAAGATTACCAAGCTATCCGTTCATCTTTGGAAGCACTGCAAGGTGAAAGAGTGCGGCGTACAGCATTAATGGCAAAGGGGATTGATTCACCCATTTGGAATGTAGCTGTGGATGAATGGAAAGCAATTTCGCGTAATGTGAGAGCGATTGTCGATCGCAAAACCAAACAGATTATTGCTCTTAGCGCCAAGCAAATTATGGGTGAAATGATTACTTTAGCCAGGGAAACCAACATCCGCATCTTTGCTTTAGCGCAGGGCAGACAAGTTGTAACTTGGGGATTGGAGGGAGAATCAGATTTAGCGGAGTGTTTCTGTAGCATTTACATGGGCAAGTTCGCAGTAGAAGAATGTGAATCCTATCGCAACAAATTCCCCAAGGATTCCGAGCAATACGCCAAATACCAACAAGTGCGAGATTACTTGGAATCGCTGGGGAATCGGGCTGCGTGGATTAGCTGCGAGTTAGGAGAATTCCCCGCTGTTGTACCCGACTTGAGTCAATGGAAACGAGAACTTCCTCACCAGCCATCCAAAACAGAAACTTCCGCAAATACTGAAACAACTCAAGCAACTGAGTTGGCTACCAATCAAGAATCAGAAGACTCTCAAGAACTATGGGAACTAGCCAAGAAGCGGCTCCTAGAATCTTGGCAAAGTGATGAAGTTACGGCACGGGAAGATACTGCTACTTCACCTCCTCATGAAGCGGACAAAGTAGGAGATGAAGCGAGTGAAGTGTTGCAGGATAAGGATTCTAGCACTGCTTCCCTACTTCCTGAACCAGAGCGCTCGAAGGCGTTGGCGAGGGTGATGGCACTTTTAAACAAGCGGGGAAGCAGTGAAGTAGAGCAAGTTAGTGAAGCGATCGCCCTTATTCCCACTCATCCCGACAAAGCACTTTGGTTGAGCTTAAAAATCCTCAAGTTAGGAGTTACTGCAACGAGTAGAGATGTGTTCGGCTGCGGTACAGGAGGTAAAGGATTCCAGAAAGCGAAAGATTGGTACGGTTTACTTGAATCAACATTTGGAAAAATAGTGGAGTAGCCTATGAAATTCCCTTGGCAAAAACCAGACCACAAAGACCAGCTTATTGAAACCTATCGTCAAGCCGGTTCAGCATACGCTTTCCCCTGCGAATTGGAGCAATGGAACGCTGCTACGGGCACCTGAAGCCGAGAAGGTGGAAACGCGGTGGAGATGGTGCAGACTTGGCACGAATAGCTTTACAACAAACCGAGAATAGTGCAGCACTAAAGTTAACTAAGGAGGATTAATGATGAAGATTACAGGAAAAAACGGCAAACCTTTGTACGGTGCTGCCAGAGCAGCAGTTCTCAGAAAACAGAGCCGAACTAATTGGCACAATGAAGAAGAAGTAGCGATACTCTTTCAGTCCCTTGACGAACGCATAGTGCAATTAGAAAGTCGGCAAAGGCAAGCTCCCCTGGCTATTGTTGTGGCGTTAATCATTGGATGTGCTTTTGGAAGCATTGTTAAGCCTAACCTAGCAGCAATTGTAGTGGGTGCTAGTGCAGCCGGATTAGTGCTAGCAATTCGTAGACAATAATACTCATGGCATGAGATAATTAATGCGTCATTTAGTTTTGCAGCGGATGGCTCATCTCCCAGGAAACTGGGGGTTTTCTACTTTTCTGATACTACCCATTGTAGCTGATTCTAAAAAGCTAATCTTACAGCTCAAGCTTACAACACAAGAATCAATCGAGCAGCAAATATGGAGCTAACCAAATACAGTTGGTGGGGCAATCCCAACGAACCACCAGAACACCTAAAAACTAAAAAGCAATTGGGTGAACTCGGTTTATCGCCTCTGAAACCTTCCGGCGTTATCGAAACACGAAAATACGATGTGTTTCTCTACGATATCCACAATCCTGAATGCTGCCGACCCAAAAGAAAACCATCTCCCAAACAATTAGAAACTCTAGCCGCTAATCGCCTCAAAGCTAAAATCAAACGGGATTACCGGGAATGGTATCGAGAAGTAGGTTTCATAGAAAAAGATAGGGTAAGAGCAGTGAAGTGGGCAAGAGAACAATTAAGCCAGAACGATTGGGTGATTCTGGATACTGAAACTACTGGCTTCGATAATGCTGAGATTGTGGAAATAGCAATTATCGATCGCACTGAAGAAACCTTGCTCGATACCCTCATCAAACCCACAGTTCCCATCCCCGCAGAAGTAACAGAGGTTCACGGCATTAGCGATGCAATGGTAGTCGATGCTCCTACCTTTCCCGAACTCTATCCTCGTATTGATGCAGCCCTGAAAGATAAACGAGTGTTAATCTACAATTCTGCTTTTGATATCCAGATTTTAAATTACTGCTGTCGGCTTCACAGTTTGCCCATTTTGAAGTTGACAAAGCGCTCTGATTGCCTGATGGAATGGGCGGCACAGTGGAGGGGATATTGGAGCTACTATTACGAAGATTATAAATATTTTCCTTTGCCTGATGGAAACCACCGAGCATTGGGAGATTGCACGGCTGCTCTCAAATTAATTAAGAAGATGGCGGCGGATTCGGATCAAATCAATTGCCCCGTGCCAATTCCTGAGAGTAAGCGTAAATCCCAAAGTCAATGATGCCCCGTTAAATTGAGAGAATGTCAGCAGTCTGGGAGAAGAAGTTTATGATGAAGCCATTGGAGTTATCCCCAAAACTATGACAAACCCTGAGCCCCCTGACTATGCTGCTCTTATCCGCGCTGTAACTCCCAACAGCGAACGAAAGCATCCTGAGTGGCTAGACCCAGGACAGCCGCTCTTTTCGCCCAAGCGCGGACAAGGCGAGGTTATGTCTTGGATGGGTAACATACTCATAGCAAAGTTTCCCGGATACTCGATTCCCGTTCAATTCAAAAATTGGCAGCAATCTGTCGAAACGGGTGAAATCGCTCCTGTTAGCGCACCAGCATCCTCATCCCAATCTGAAGAAAACGGTGCAGGTGAAGTACAGGCTACAAGCTTTTCTCAGGTAAGCCCAGCAGAAATTGCCGCTATTCCTCAACCCAAATTTAGAGCGATCGCGCAAGAGTTAGCTTCACATCTTAGCGCTGTTCGCATTACTCCTCCCGAATCTGGTTCGTTGGATGCCATTCCACAGGACTTACCCTCCCCCTTGCAAAATGCTCTTCGGGGATTGGGAATTAACAACTTGTATTCGCATCAAATTGAAGCCTTAGATTGCTTGCGGAAGGGCTGCGATTTGAGTATTGTGACTCCTACAGCATCGGGAAAAAGCCTGTGCTACAACATCCCAATTCTCGAAGATTGTTTGAACCGCCCTCAAACTTCCGCGCTCTATATCTTTCCGCTGAAAGCTCTAGCTTTCGATCAGTTTCGCAAACTTCAGCGCATTGTCGAAACCTTTCCTCAAGAACAGCGTGTAAAAGTTGGGCAAATGACAGGCGATACTCCCTACACCGAACGTTTGAAACTCTTTGTGCCTCATCTCCCCAATATTTTAGCGGTCAGTCCCGACTTGCTGCATCATCACTTATCCAAGATTCCGCGCTCAGAATGGGAACCCTGGCGACAATTTCTGCGGCGGTTGCGGTGGGTAGTGATTGATGAAAGCCATACCTATACAGGTGCATTTGGAGCTCATTTTACTAACCTAATGCGCCGATTGCGTAGGGCTGTAGACAGCGTGGGAGGCAACAGCAGCAAGCTCCAATTTATTTGTTCTTCTGCCACGATTGGCAACCCGCGAGACATGGCACTGAGATTTAGCGGTAGAACGTCTCAACCCGATCGCCTGCATTTAATTGAAGGCAGCGGGGCGGGTACGGCTGGAAGGACGGTTTTGTGTTTAGCTCCCAGCGACACAGCGAATTCCGATGCTTGCAAGATTGTTTTAGCTTGGCTGCAACAAGACTTGAGCGGAATTGTGTTTTGCAATAGTAGAGGAGCCGTTAAAAAACTTGTAGATTTAATTCAAAAAGAAAGTACGCGACAGGGAAATAGTTATTGGGCGCAAAAAGTAACTGCTTTCTACGGTTCTTTAAAAAGCGATCGTCGCCAAAATATCATTAGTCAACTGCAAAGTGGAAAACTTAAAGTAATTATTTCTACATCAGCACTAGAAGCGGGTCTGGATTTACCAGAATTGGATTGCTGTTTGGTGAAGGGATATCCCGGTTCTATCATGTCCTTTCGCCAACGCCTGGGACGTGCTGGAAGAATCGATCCGGGATTGGTAATTTTTTTGCCAGTTGCCCAAAATTCCTTAGACTACTATTACGGTAAGAATCCGAACCAATTGCTATCAGGAGAAGTAGAAAGCGCCGCATTTTATCCCAATTATCCTACCATTGTGAGCAAACACATTGAATGTTGCTGCGTCGAAAGCGGTTTGCCTGCTGTTGAGGTTGAAAGTCGATTTGATGCTGCAGGAGGTGCGGTTGCTGAGGAACTGCTGGATCAAGATAGACTTTTCTTGGTTCGCAATAGTACACTCCGAGGGTGGGGAAATCCTCATCTAAAAGTCAATATTAGAGGCAACGCTATAGATGCTATTGAATTAATTGACAAGAATACGGGAGAATCTTTTGAAGAAATGTCGCGAGATATTGCCTATCGAGAAGTCTTTCCCGGTGCAATTTATACGGCTTTTGACGACGGCAACAGTTTAGTTACTTATCTGTGTCAAAGCCTAGATACCGACCAGAACAAAGCAATACTCCAGCCCTTTGAAGAAGACCCCAGCTTATTTACCGAACCTGATTTAGGTTTGCAAATCGAACTTTTAGAAAACCTAGAAGACCCCCGCATTATTCCTACCAGCTTACCAGACGCAAGGCTGAGATTAACTTTGGGATGGGGGAAGATTACATCAGAAGTAATGGGCTACAAGCTTTGTAAAAGAGAATATCGACACACTTGCACCAATGTCAAATGCCGCTGTCACAAACAGTTTCTTGAAGGTAAAATATGTACGTCTTGTGGTCGGAATTTGAAATCGATCGAAATAAATACACTGATTAAATCAGTACCGTTCAATCCGCCCTATCAAATACAATATGAAGCTCCCGTCGTTAAAGTCGAAGTAAATCCGGCTCTGATTGCAGCAATTACAGGCGAAGTTGACCGCCACAAAGCTAGTGCAAGAACCCAATATGGAGATGATATTCCTCAAGAGTTGGAAGGTTTGTTTAAAAGCCCTCCAGTTGCAGTTGCGTTGCACAGTATGGCTCATCAAATTCAGCTAGCTGTTCCCCTAGTCGTGCTTTCCTCTACTCACGATGTGAACTGTACAGTAGAACGAGATGATTCGGGTATCGTTGCTTACTTTTTTGATACCACAGATGGGGGGAATGGAGCATCTGAAGAAATCGGGAAGCAGTTACCGTTATTTGCTGCTAAAGCAATGTCTCTTGCCTTAAATTGCGAGTGTTCTGACGGGTGCCCTAAATGCTTGATTCAGCTTGGTTGTCCCCAGCAAAACCAGGGACTGCACAAGAAAGTTGGTCTGTTTCTGCTTGAAGCAATAGCTACAAATTCTTCAATTTAACAGCCGATAAATTGTCCGGTGCCGATTCCCCAAAAGAAGCGATGAGCTCCCAATCAATACCATCATCAGGGAACAGCGACAACTGCCCCGGCGATACGTTAGACTGACCGCGATTGTGATACGAAAGATGGCAGGCAGTACAAAGCGCGATTAAGTTTTCTGGGCGGTTGTCCTCCGGTATCCGATTGCGGTGGTGTACCGCCAAAGTTAAAGCACACCGTTCAGATTTGGTTAAACCGCTTTGTTTGCCGGGTCGGAGGCATTGTTGATGGCACTTAGTGCAGCGCCACCCCGCACTTTCTTTCACCGAGAGCGCAATTTGTTGCCAATTGTCGGGATACCTCTTTGGTTTTGCCATAGCTCATTTCTCTACCAATATGGCGATCGCTTTTCCTGTTACCGGCTCTATCCAGTTCACTGAGCTGCGAATCCCCTAAAAACTCCGCTGCAATAAATTTCCAAGTTTGCTTCAATCCATTGAGCGGTTTCTAGATATCCCAAAGCTACGGCTTGAAGTCGCACCGTGTTTGCGTGGAACATATTGGTCGTGTTTGCTTCTCGAACTGCATCAATCCCTTCCAAGATGCGTTCTGGGATTTGGATCGGTTCCTCTGACCCTAGAGAACTGGGGAGCTTCCCAAGAAACCCATATTCCTTTACCCGCAGCTCGAAGTTAGCCTCAGCTTCAGCTAAATCGGTGAAGTACCGACCATAAGCGAGTTAAGCGACACATCATTATTAAATCTATACCCGATTAGCTACAATACGCGATCGAGCATCAAGGGGAACACTTGGTCGCGTGTTGTTTCCGCTCAACTAACTAAGGAATAGAGAGTTGAGCGGAATCCATGTTACGGTAAAGGAGGAAAAGTAGGTGGTCTACCTGTTTGAGCAACCGTACTAACTACTTGACCTACATTTAAGCCAAGAACGGTTCGAGAAAAATCGTTACCGTTTTTGAAACCTAGTTGCTTGGCGTCATCTTTCCCTGCCTGTAATCCATCAACCAATCGGATCGTGCTACCATCACTAGCTGTGAAGGTGACGTTGCCCAGTCCGCCACCCGTGGCTTTCTCTGCTTGCTGGTCATTCAGTTCATTCCACAATTTAACTTCCATGTTTTTTCTCCTTAATTGTTTTGGAATCGATTTTGTTAGGTTTTGCCATGCTCTAACCTAGCTGACAAAATTGGCATGGGTTACTACACTCAAAGTACCTTTTGCGTTGTTCTCCTGAATGTCAGGATTTACGAATGCAAACGAAACCATCTGAGCAGCATCACTGCAACTCAAAACAGCAGATCATAAGAGACATGAAAAACCTAAACAAATACAAAGGCTACACCGACTTGAGCCGCTTTGTATCTTAGTAACCCCTGGCAGCATAAATTCGGATGGCTTAGGTGCCTATTTATGAGCCGGATTATTTACCACATCAAAAATAACGCATTTATCCGTCCATAGGGGGGATCTTTACGAAAGCTTTATTTTTATTTCTTTGTTGCAACCCACATTCCGCACCCTCAACTGGCACACACAGTTGGGGTGGGAACGAAGAGTCGATCGGGGGCGTGAGATTTGAGTAGAAATACTCAGAAAGCCGTGTCACGATCGCGATTCGTGGTCAATTTTGAAAAATACAGCCGACGGAAGTGCTTCCAGAAAGATTGTACAGTGCCTAATTAAATGACATCGAGACAATTTTGTGTCGCTGAGCAAAACCTTTCCTCTTACAGGATTACAGAGAAAGTTTGCGAGCGCGTTCTAGCATTTGACTATCAGCATTGCTTTCGCTAGATTGAGCCAAAAAAGCAAGCCAGGTTTAGCTTTGCCTCTTTAACGGCACTAATATGTTTCCACGTCAAATAAAAAGTCACTGTACAACACTGTTGGCAACCTCTAAGAACTTTTTCAAAAAGTTCTCATCCAAATTACAAAACGATGTAGATTGAGTCTGGAAAGCGCAAAGGTGTGAGTAACCTTACAAATCTGCGATCAGCCTTGCCTTCCTGAGAAAGAATTGGAGTACAGTCTCTTCTCTGGAAATAATATCGACTCTGCCCTCCATCCCCAATTGAATGGAACACTGTTTTTCCCCCTGATGTAAAGCAAGGCTTTCTGGCTCAATTGTTACCTCGTAAAAGGCACCTCCTGCAACCGCTCTCTGCCCAGTAGCTGTTGTAGAGGTAAGCGCATCATTACTATTCTTTTGAGGGGAAAACGTATCTGGGGAAATCGCTTTGACCTTACCTTTAAGAGTACCGTAATCTGGATAAGGACAGGCAGAAACCCGCAAAAGTACGTTTTGTCCGACTTTCAACTTGCTTTTATTCTCAGATGCCACCGCTGCTTTGACCACCAATGGGGCATCACTAGGGACAATTTGGGCGATTTCCTCTCCAGGGCGCACAGTTTGACCGGAGTTTCGCAGGTTTAGCTTAGAGATAATACCGTCTGCTGTGGCAGTAATAGCAGTCTGGCTGAGGTCGATTTCCACTTGTTTGAGGTCGCGGGTATCGCGCTCAACTGTTTGCTCAATTTCAATCCGTCGCTGGATGAGAGCTTTGCGTTCTTTGTCTAATGTAGCGACACTGGCAACACCCGCAGCTTTTTCTTGACCAATGCGCTCAGAAGCGATCTCGACTTCTGCATTACTCGGATTGAGTGCAGCCATTGCGCCTCGCCGTCTAGCAAAAGCTGCCACGACAGCTTGTTGCAACCGTTCAATTGTTTGTTTTTGTCCCTCAATTACCGCTTTTTGCGCCTCAAGGGCTGACGATTGCTGGTCAGCAGCCAGTTGTGCTTCCTCCAATTGATCTTTAGAAAGCGCTCCTTCTTTGGCTACACTCTGATATCGGTTATGCTTTGATCTGGCTGCTCCCAAGGCAGCCTGAGTCGCGCTTAAGTTAGCTTGTGCTGACTTTAAATCCGCAAAACCTTTTTGTAACTCCTCCTGGGCGATCCGGACGTTCGCCTCGGTTTCTTGGACTTCAGTAACAGTAGTAATTTGTTTGTTTTGATAGTCCCGGCTGCGGTGCAAGAGTTCAGCTTTAGCACCAGCGACAACGCGGGTGAAGCGGTCAGTTTCGGCTATAATCTGCCGATTGAGGGCACTAATCTGGGCATCGATTTGAACGAGTTGTAACTGGGTCTGCTGGATGTTGCTTTGCAGTTGACTTTTTTTCGTTTGAAGGCGAGAGTCGTCGATAGTAGCAATGACATCTCCTTTTTTGACAACTTGATTCTCTTTAACCCAAACGCGCATAACTGGACCTTCCGCAGCCGCCTGAACCAGCCGCAATTCGCCAGCAGGACGGATGTTTGCCTCGGCTTTGACGGTGACCTTATATTTGGTCACAGAGGCAACGGCGATCGCTATTCCTACAAAAGCAAGCATAACCATTCCACCAACGGTAGTCCAACGACCGAGCGGCGGGAGGAAATCGCTGTCTTGAATTGGGGGCAAATAATCTGAGTTGGAGTTGTTAGCATGATCGTTGTAATTGCTGATTGCGGGGACTTTGCCGTTGGAGTGAGAGCCAGAGGATTTCGCCACCAAACCATTCGTTGCTGGGACAATATCGTCTAAAAAGTCTAAGTGTTCGCCACGAAGATGGCGCAACTCCTCTGGAGTGCCTTGGATTTTCAAGCGCCCTTCCTCCAGCAGTACAATCCAATCCGCTCGCCCGATGACTTTAGGGCGGTGGCTAATCATAATTGTGATTTTGCCCTGCCGGTGGTACAGCAGTTTATCTAGCACGGAGGCTTCACTTACGGGGTCGAGAGCGCCAGTAGATTCATCTAAAATCAGTACCGGCGGGTCAGTAACGATGGCTCTGGCTATCGCTAATCTCTGTCGTTGTCCACCAGAGATATTCGCGCCAAATTCTCCTAAAACAGTTTGATATTTATCGGGCAGTTTACTAATAAACTCATCTGCACCAGCAATCTGGCAAGCCTTAACAATTTGTTCAAAACTGATGTGGGGATAGCTGAAGAGGAAGTTGTCAATAATTGAGCGACTCCAGAAGTGAGGTTCTTGCGGGACTAACACCACTTGTTGTCGCAGACACTCCAAAGAAAGGTCTTGCTGGTTGTACAAACCATAGCGGATATTACCAGATTGGGAAGAATATAAACCAGCAATCAGTTTAGCGAGGGTACTTTTGCCACAGCCAGATTTACCAATTAAGGCAGTTACTTGGGCGCCGGGGATGGTGAGGGAGAAATCTTCCAGGAGGTCAACTCTACCCGCGTGGTGGAAGTTGAGGTTGGTGCAGATAATATCGGCATCGCCCTTAATTTCTGCTTTTGGCTTTTTAAAGTCATTTTCGTCTTCCGGCGTGGCATCGATGACTTCTGTTAGGCGTTGGATCACAATCTGGGCAGTAATAAACTCATCAATTAACCCGATTACTGAACCCAGGAAGCCGAGAAAGTTGCCACTCAAGCCGCTATATGCCAATAGCTGACCGATGGTTAATGTGCGATTAATCACCAGGTAGCTGCCTAACCAGAGTAGGGCAATACTGGTGAAATTGGAAATAATACTGGTGATTGTGCTGCTATAAAGCCCCAGCTTCATCGTAGTCCAGCCCAAGTTGGCAAGGCGACCGTAATTTGTCTGATACTCTTGCCAAGCTTGTGGGGTGGCTTGGGTTGTTTTGAGAACCTGAACACCGCGAAAGGTTTCAACGAGAAAGCCCTGGTTTTCTGTACCCAAGACAATCTGGTTGCGGGTTTTCTGGCGCAAGGCTGGGAGAAAAAGCAGGCTGACGACTGTAACAATGACAAAGGCGGCTAAGGAAGCTAGAGTCAGTTCCCAACTGTAGAACAGCATCAAGCATAAGGAAACCAATGCGATAAAAAATTGGCTGGGTAAACCGAGGACAATTTGGGAAACTAGCTGATTGATGGCATTAACATCCGCAATGCGACTGACGACTTCCCCACTTCGACGCCCTTCAAAATACGAAAGGGGCAAGTGCAGGAGTTTTCGCCCGTATTCTAGAATCAGCCCTAATTGCAGACGCTGACCGAAGTGACCGATGAGGTGAGATTGTACCAAACCGATCGCACTACTGAATAGATTCATCGCGATGACGCCAATTGCTACGGTGGTTAGCAGTTGGGTATCTCCCCGCACCAACACGTCATCGGTGAGGAGTTGCATCATCAAAGGGGACGCGAGGGAAAGCAGTCCGATGGCAATGTTGATTGCAATCGCTTGGACGAGAATGGCGCGATAGGGCCAGACGCGCACCAAATAACGCCCAAATCCGCCTATTTTATCCTCCGGTTGTTGATAAAAACGGCTGTCGTCTGCCTCCAGCAGCAGCATCACGCCATTGTCCCAACCCTTGACTAACTCCTCGCGGGTGAGGTAGCGAATGCCGACGCCAGGGTCAGCAATTACATATTTTTTCCCCTTTTGCCCGTACAAAACGACCCAGTGGTAGCCTTTCCAGTGAATGATGGCTGGTAGGGGCGCTTTATGCAAAGAGTCAAGCAGTTGCGGAGAGGCTTTGACTTGGCGGGCATTAAATCCGAGGGCTTCTGCACCCCGTTTTAACCCCAGCAGGGAGGTTCCCCGCGACCCGGTGCCGACTGCTTCTCGAACCCTACTGATGGCAAAGGTGCGTCCGTAGTGTTTGGCAACAGTAGCAATGCAGGCAGCACCACAGTCTTCTTCACTGTGTTGGAGTACACTTTGGTATCGCATGATATCTTACCCATTAGGAGCAGTATTTCCCCATCTATGACTTGCAACCATTACAGCTCCATCAAGATATTTAGTATCCTAATGACGTGCGTAAGTATCCAGTTGAGTCGCAACAGCACAGTCTAACTTTTGGGCGCTGAGCTTTTAAATTCAGCCATTCTTCATCGGACATTTCTTGGGGCTAATAACTCTCGGCCTGCAAAGAATGCTCTCAACGGCATCATTTTACCTCAAACGCAGCGCTTGTATCCTTAACCAAACATATCAAACCCCCGGAGCGATCGCCTTCCAAAACTTGCCGACTTCTGAACCGCCGCATTAAGAAATCCCTCAGACAGGTGCAGCAATGCAACAAATATGCCAGACTTTCAAGCGTCAGGTCGGGTATACCAAGCATGAAAATTGAGGGACACGGACAAGCAAAAATCCTTACTCAAGAGGAAATCGAACTCTTGTTCAACAAAGGGTAGTGCCAAGAATTAGTCCTAGACTGCGGCTTCATTATGGAACCCCAGGCGCTACCCGAAACGATCGAATGTGGCGCACCGAAGTTTGGTTACTGGAATTGCCAACAGCTAGCATTTGCTTCGGACAGCCTCACCTACGTCGAAGGATACGCCCTTGATGCCGATGTTGGATTTCCAATTAGCCATGCTTGGTTGATTACACCCGATGGATATGCTATCGACCCGACTTGGGATACTCCTGGTTGCTATTTTGGAGTTCCGCTCTCTACAACATGGGTGCAATCTGTTTTAACAACGCGCACTCGCATGATGGATAATCTCAGAATATTTGAGGGCAATTACATCGAGGAATTCTCGCTGCTCAAAGAGGGATTGCCGAGTGATGCTTTTGGTGACATACTCCTACATTAAGCTGAGTACAGCTATAATGTAGGCTTCTCAGCGACTCCAGCTATTGCTTCGGACGTTAACTGAGCTTTAAAGACGGAATGCCCTACCGCCCTATTTTTTATTACGATAGCTGCATTATGATCGCGGTCAAGACTACATCCACAATGTGGACAGTCGTGCCATCTTTCGTGCAGCTTTTTTGGTACTTTTTCACCACAACTAGAGCAATCTTGTGAAGTATTGTAGGCACATACGGTCATCACCAACAAGCCAGCATTTACAGCTTTGTTTGTCAGTATCGACAGAAAGCTTGACCACCCAGCGTCCAACACAGATTTAGCTAGCTTTGTACGAGCAAGTCCCTTAATATTCAAGTCTTCAACTGCAACAACATCATATTTTCTCAAGAGATTGTTAGCAGTTTTGAAATGAAAGTCTTTACGCTTGTCGGCTACTTTCTTGTGACACTTCCCCAGTTGATTAACTGCTTTCTGCCTGCGGTTGCTGCCTTTTTTACGGCGCGACACCCGCTTCTGAATAGTTCGCAAGCGCTTTTGAGCTTTGCGGTAATGTTGAGGGATTGCAACAGTCTCGCCCTCTGAGGTTGTCAAAAATTCCTTCAGCCCAACATCAATTCCAGTAATCTTGTTTGGATTAAAATCTGCCTTGATTTCAGGGACTGTTGAATCTTCTAGGGAGAGCGTAAGATAGTACCCATCAGCTTTTTTGGTGATAGAAACGGTTTTGATTTTGAATCCATCAGGTATGGAACGGTGTAAAACAACTTTAACTTTTCCGAGCATCGGCAAGTTGATTAAGTTATTCTGCAAGCAGCCGTCTTTAACTTGAGGATAAGTGAATGTGCGGTAACGACTGCGTGGTTTAAATCGAGGTCTACCGCTACGCTTTCCATTGCTATCACCTTTTAGGAAACGATCAAAAGTTACCTTAACTCGTTTAACTACATCTTGGAGAACTTGAGAATAAACCTCGCCATACCAAGGGTGAGTTTTCTTGAGTTGAGGTAATTTTTTTTTCTGAGTGTAGTAATCTGGATTGTCTCGCAGTTCAGGTAAATGGCAAACTAGCGGACACGCATTGATGGGACAACGGTTTTGTTCGTACCAATTAAATCGATCTGCCAACAAATAGTTGTACTGTGCACATAACATTGACAGCCATCTGTCAATCTCAATGGCTTGCAGCTTTGTTGGACGTAATCGATATTGGTAAGAAGTTTTCATTGACCTGTGAATGTTTGACTTCAGTCGCTACTTATCAATTAGCATCAATATACTTGAATACGTTACTTCATGTCAAGTGCGTAAGTGAACATTTTATTTATACAATCAGCGAGGTTTGTACTCGCCAGTGTTAATTTTTATTGTCAAATCTCAACTGGTGACAGAAATGTTTAAAAAGGTGTATTGAAAAAGTCTAAAAAATAATTCGTTCGTCTCGTCATCCACCCGCCCACTGCTCAACGCTTACACCGTATAAGATTGTGAGCGGGTGGAATCCTCACCTCACCGCGCCTTTCATCCCACACCAATCGAAGCGATATCGCGCGAGGGATTCCCGTCTGCCAAGCTAAATTAGGAATTTCAGGTATGATTACAATTCAAATATTGCCTCAACTACTCAATCAGCAAGAATTCGAGTGTTGGTTGTTGACAAAAAAGAAAAGCGATTATGTTGGTATGAGAGCAACTGCTTATTGCTGTCCTATAGCTAACTGGCTGAAAGAAAGCTACAATGTGTCTGTAGACATACACGGTTCAGAAATTATTTGGAGCCAGAATAAAATTGAAAGTCCAGCTTGGATTAAAGATTTTGTTAAGCAAGTTGATTTGAAAAAGCAGCATTCTACATTTTGCACAACTCAAGAAGCGCTCGTTATTCTTGGTTTAATAATGAATAACGAAGCGATTTCTCGGCAAGTTTGATTTTTTACAATCGATATTGTTTGGGATGTTTGAATAGCCAGCCTCAAAACAAATTCACAGCTTTATAAAATGCACGGTAAAAGTATCTACTTGACGAACGTGGGTACAGCTACGCTACAAGTTATCGATGTCAATTATTCCAGAGCTGGTTCCCATAGCAACTCTACAATTCGTTGAAAATCTTGAGTGTTTGGTGTATACCCGCAAGCCTCTTCCCAAGCTGCCGTTAAAGCAGCCCATTCCTCTGGAGTCTCGGGTTTTTGGCGCACCAGGGTGAGGAAATTGGTTTTGATGCGGGCTTCTGCTGCATCCACCCCAAACCGAACCAGTTGCAGCTCAAACGCGGGATGGCTGCTGTGGGCCAGGATGTCAGCATAGTCCGTGTCCAGTAAATCGAGGGGTTCGAGCGGCGAGTCAGTCATTTAACCAATTAGTGACAACTGTTGATTATCAATCATTTTCAACTCTTCTTTGATGGTGATTCCACAGCAATTCTAGAATTAGTTGAAGATGTTCGAGGTTTGGCTCGAAGCCGCAACCTGCTTCCCACGCCTCGGCTAAAGCTTCCCAGGATGCTGGAGTATCGGATCTTTGTCGCACCAGGGTGAGGAAATTGGTTGTGGTGCGAGCTTCTGTTGCATCAATCCCTAACTTAATTAGCTGCATTTCAAACGCGCGATGGCTGCTGTGGGCGAGGATGTCGGCGTAGTCTGTGTCCAGCAAATCGATTTGTTCGAGCGAGGGGTCGGTCATTTCTATGCGTTCCATATTTCTTAGTGCCTACCTCACCATCATTTCACGCTAGTCTGACTCTTGAGCGATCGCCAAGTCAGAGCATACAAAATACACAGCAGCAGAAACTCGCTTGACGATCGCACACAGTCCCGGCGACTCAGGGTTTTTAACTTGCTATCCTCAAGTTGTTCTAAAAAATCAACACGATGGATTTATTAACTTTTTTGCAGAATATCCTCACCAGTCCCACCCATATAGAACTTTGTGGTGTGAGTCGAAGTGGCGATCATGGGGTACAGCTAGGGCAAACGCATCTTATTTTTAGAATACTTGCTGGACAAAGGTTTCAGTCATTATTTGAGTTTAGTTGCCAAAAATGGAACCTCTGATAGCGTAAAGCTTTCAGAATTTAGATGCGTTTGTCCTGATGTAGTGGGTATTGATGAGTATGATACGGGAAAGTTGAATGTAACACTTACTTGTCGCCATCAAGGACGTTCTGTCCGCCTAGTTTTTTGACCAAGCTCTAAAAGCAATGGTTGACTCGGCTGTGCAGACTCCTTCTTTAATTCCTCTAATTGAGGCCTGAATCCTTACGGAATGGTAATAATGAGACGCGGGAACATTATAGGTCAAGACTTATAAACTGCTTACCATAGACTAACTATGGCATTCACTAACTTGACTACAATTTCTCTCACTTAATCAGGAATCTAGAGAGTAATGAACAATTTTTGAGTTGAAAAGAGACACCGCTCAATGGAAGTAAAATGGCTGACCAACCCGATCAAACACCGAACATTTATGCTCTCCTCATTGGGATTGACTACTACAAGCCCAACCGCTTGTACAAAAATCTTAAAGGGTGCGTGCGCGACATCAACTTAGTAGATGACTACCTCCAGCGAACATTACAGATTCCAGCAGAACGAATCCGTAAGCTTACTTCTCCTAATCGAGAAGACTCAACTCTTTTAGAAGTTAGGGGTGGAACCGAACCAGATGTTTTGCCGACCTACGAAAACATCGTCAATGCGTTTAAAGAAATTACTGAGAAAGCTCAACCGCAAGAATTAGTTTACATTCACTACTCCGGTCATGGTGGGCGTGCAACCACCATCTACTCGGAGTTGAAGGGAGATGGACAGAAAGATGAGGGAATTGTCCCAATGGATCTTGGCGAACAAGATGGGCGCTACCTCCGGGATCTTGAGCTAGCTACATTGCTAAAACGTATGACGGATAAAGGATTGGGTGTTACTTTCGTTCTGGATAGCTGCCACTCCGGTGGTGCGACTCGCGGTGATTGCGATATTCGCGGTTCGCAGGAAGAGGATACGACACCTCGTCCCCAAGATAGTCTGGTAGCTTCTCGCGAAGAGTTGATCGACAACTGGCGATCGCTGGCGGCAGGATCGAACTCTACTGGCTGGGTTCCAGAGTCCGAAAACTACGTAGTGCTGGCAGCTTGTCGTCCAACCGAATATGCGTTTGAGTATGCGGTGAATGGAAAAGAGCGGCACGGTGCTTTGACCTACTGGATGATTGACACCTTGAGAACTATTTCTGGCACGCTGACTTATAAAACCCTGCACGATCGCATTAGTGCCAAAATTCAGAGCAAGTTTCCTAGCCAATTACCAATGTTGTTGGGAAAAAGCGATCTTTTGGTGTTTGGTAGCAATTTGATTGCTAATCAATACACTATGATCGTCATTAGTTTCGATGCCAGCCAAAAGCAGGTGAAGGTGAACGCAGGATTTGCAAGCGGCTTAAGTATTGGGGCGCGATTTGCTATCTATCCACTAAACTCTTCATCCTCCGATCTGACTGATAAACAGAAACGATTGGCGATCGTTGAGGTTACAGATATTGAAGCATCTAGCGTGCTTGCCAGGGTTTTGGAAGAAGCGGATGGTGGCATTGGAGTTAAAGGGCAGATCGAGCAAGGTGCGCCTGCCGTCATATTATCTGCACCAGCAGATCTGGTTCGTCGAGTTAGCCTGTTTGATCGGAAAAAACTTGGGGATGCAGAAAATGAGTTGCCGACTCAGGAGCTGGTAAATCAACAAAAAGATGCTCTAGATAAGGTTCGGCAAGCTTTAGCGGAAAATGCTTGGCTGGTTGAAGTTCAGGGAGAGGAAAAAGCCCATTATCAGGTGGAGATTGGTCAGCAGGGTGAATATGAAATTTGGACTGGGGAGCCGATTAAAAACTTAAATCCTGCTCTATCGATCGGCGATCGTGAAGCACCGAAAGAGGTTGTTAATCGGCTGGTTCACTTGACTAAGTATCAAGCAATTCAAGAATTAGACAACCCAGAATCGGAGTTAAAGGATAGTCTTGAATTCGTGTTACTAGACCAGAACAAACAACCTTTGCCTGACCAGAGCAATATTACGTTGAGGCAGGGTACGCCAGTGTATCTCCGTGTCAAAAATAACTTTCACCAAGCACTTAATGTAGGCGTGCTCAATCTTGAAGCAACTTGGGCAATCTCACAAATTCCCCTGCAAGGAATGGATGCTCCCTTTTATGAATTAGCATCTCAGGATACAGCAGACACTAGATTACGCCTCAAAGTCTCTAAGAGCACAGGGTCTGAGCAACATAAGGAAATTCTCAAACTATTTGCTACTCGCGGACCTGCTGACTTCCGTTGGTTAAGGCTACCGTCCTTAGATAAGAACATCGAAGTGCATAAGGCAGCAACTCGTGGCATTCAGAGCGCATTTGGCAAATTACTGGAAGCAGTTGGTGAAGATCCCAATGTTTTACCATCCTTAAATCGTGCTGCCGTGTACGAACCAGAACCCAATGCTGAATGGGTAACGAAACAAATTCAAATTACTGTCGAACCGTAACAGTTTAAATCATAAGGTGCAAAGTAATGGCAAAAATCCTTGTTCTATCCTCTAATCCAAGAGGAGATCTAAAACTGAATCGAGAAATTGACGATTTGACCAAAGCGATTGAGCGTTTCGGAACGTTGGAAGTCAAGTGTTGGCTGGCGGTGTACCCGCAAGAGATACAAGACCGAATTGCCGAATATAATCCACAGATTGTTCACTTTTGCGGTCATGGAGCCGGAGAGCGGGGGTTAGTTTTCCACAATGAAAATGACCAGGAAGTATTTGTTAGTACGGAGAAACTAGCTCGAATATTTAAGACTTTCGCAAATACGATTAACTGTGTAATCCTGAATGCTTGCGACAGCGATCACCAAGCAGTAGTAATAGTTGAACATATCGATTACGTAATTGGTATGCGTCAGAAAATCCTCGATAAAGCTGCCTATTTCTTTGCAGTCGGCTTTTATTTTGGGTTAGCATCTGGAAAATCGATCGAGCAAGCCTATGAGATGGGTTGTATCGCGATTCAAATCAGGACAAGCGATTCCTCATCTACTCAATCCAGGGAGTCTCGCAAGTTTGAATACGATGGAGACGCACAACCTCAGATAGCAGAATATATGAAGCCAGTCTTGCGGAAGAAAGGTGTAAATTTGCCCTCTAGCTCAGTTCCAGAGTACCCTTCGTTGTCAGCACCCTCTGCTCCTCCACCAGGATTTGCTGAATTTGTGCAACAGGAAAGTGAGCGTAAGGAATACAAAGATTGGGCGAGAGAGGCTTATGACAATTTTGGCCAGTTTTCGGCCCAGCAGGCGACTTCTTTAACGAAATCGGAGTACGAGCAACGCAAGATTTTATTAGGAAAGGTGAAGTCGTTCTGGATTGAGGGATTTCTTCAGCCTTCGCTCCAGGATAACCCTGCTATGAGACTTGACTTGAAAGGCCGTCCAGATGTGATCGCCGATCTAACTCAGGGGATTGAAGCATTGTCTGTAGAGCTGGATGCCTCTTATGAAGAGCTACGAGAGACGCGGATCTATGAGGAGATGGGGCAAGGTCGGACGCTATTGATTTTGGGAGAGCCGGGAGCCGGAAAGACGATCGCCCTCCTACAACTGGCACAACGCCTGATAGAACGCAGCGAAAATCCCAGACTACCGATGCCTGTGGTATTTAACCTATCTTCTTGGGCGAAGGAGCGAAAGAAGCTCGTTGATTGGTTGATTGATGAACTGCGAGAAAAATATCAGGTTCCCAAGTCATTGAGTGAGCCTTGGATTACTAACCATCAACTGATCTTATTGCTGGATGGGCTGGATGAAGTCAAAGAAGACTATCGCAACGATTGTGTTCGTGCCTTGAACGACTTCATTGCAGTGTTTCCCCAAACCGAGATAGCAGTTTGTAGTCGAGTAAAAGATTACGAGGCGCTGACAGAACGCTTACTGCTCAGCAGTGCCCTTTGTCTGCAACCCCTCTCATCGGAGCAAGTTCATCAGTTTTTAGACAGTGTTGGTGGCTCTCTGGCAGGCTTAAAAGCGTTACTCAAAAACGATGCGGAACTAGAGCAGTTTGCACAAACTCCGCTGATTTTGCACTTTATGAGTGTGGCATACCAGGGATGGTCAGCTCAAGAGTTGAGAGCACAATTGAGAACTCCAGAGCGTCATCAACATCTATTCGATACTTACATCGATCGCAGGCTAGAGCGAGGTGCTACTTCAGAGTATTCAAAATATGAAGTGCTGCGTTGGCTGAGTTGGTTGGCAAAACAAATGTCTCAATCAGTTTTTCAAATAGAAGAAATTCAACCTCAATGGTTACCTTCAGAAAAGGATAAAAATATATATTTTATTGTAATAGGCTTAATATTAGGTGTCCTTCTTGGGCTGATAGCGGGGATTTATTTGGTATATTATTACACCATAAGTAAGGAGCATAGACCCATACCTGGAATCAGTATATTAATAAAATTAATAGCAACGGGAATATTATCTGGACTAATACTGGGAGTAAGTGTAAGACTACTTTCTTTACGAGCCAACCGGGTAATAAAGTGGATAATATCAGGGACTATATTTGCAATATCGCTCTCTTTTTTCTATTATTTTATATATGACAAACACATTGCTATACTTCCAATATTTATGAGTGCCTTATTAGGTGGAGGTATTTTTAGTTCAATGAATACAGAGATTAAACCAGTAGAGAGTATAGAATTAGACTTAAATAAACTTTTTCGTTATGTACTTTTTTTTGGAATTATTGGTATGTTGTATGCGTTAATACACTTACATATACATCCCAGAAATGATTATATATATTCGATTTATGAAATAATAGTATTCATAATTATTGGTGTATGTTTGGGTGGATTTAGATTACAAAGTCGCATAAATACAAACACAGCAATTCCTAACCAAGGGATTATAAAATCATTAAAATACACGGTGATAACTTTCGGATTTCTTTTAATTACCGCTATGTTTCTTTGTTGGATAATGGATTTTTCATTTGAGTTTAACCCAGTTTTAATACGTATTGGTTTAGTTGGAGGATTGATCGGTGGGTTAGGTGCTAATGAAAGTTCGGGTGTGGTTTGCATTCAACACTTCACTCTGCGCCAATTGCTTTACCAGAAAGGTCGCATTCCCTGGAACTATAAAAAATTCCTTGACTTTGTTTCAGAGCGTCGTTTGATGAAAAAAGTTGGGGGTGGCTATGTCTTTTTCCACCGGATGCTGTTAGAACATTTTGCTCGGATGAACCCTAACTAAAACCAATCTAGAGAATCGTAATCCTGAACTGGAAATATTGAGGAAAAGAAATGACGAATAAACCTCCTATGAAAGATATGATTGTCATTCTTCCCGGCATCCTGGGAAGCGTTTTGCAGAAGGATGGCAAAGACCTCTGGACAGTATCAGGTCAGGCAGTCTGGCAGGTATTCACCGACTCAGAACAGACCTTTCAGAATTTGAAATTAGGTCAGGACGATCCGGAAGCAGAAAGCTTGGGAGATGGCGTTCGCGCAACAGCGCTGATTCAAGATACTCATTTGATTCCAGGATTCTGGAAGATTGATGGCTACACCAAAACTGCACGGTTGATTACTGACAACTTTGACGTAACTCCCGGCGATATCTACAACGATCCAGACGATAAAGCGGCAAACTTTTACCAGTTTCCCTACGATTGGCGACGGGATAATCGGGCAAATGCACGACTGTTGAAAAAGCTGATAGACAAACGGCTTAAATGCTGGCGAGAAAAAAGCGGAGCCTCCGATGCAAAAGTGATTTTAATGGCACATAGCATGGGCGGGTTAGTATCTCGCTACTATCTCGAAGTTTTGGAAGGTTGGCAAGATAGCCGAGCTTTGTTCACATTCGGCACTCCCTACCGGGGTTCGCTCAAAGCCGTCAACTTTCTGGCAAATGGTTACAAACAGATGTTTCTAGACTTGACTGAGGTGATGCGATCGCTGACCTCTATCTACCAACTCCTGCCGATTTACAAAGTTATCAACATTAATGGTGAATATCATCGCATTGCAGAAATAGATAACCTTCCCAATGTCGATCGGCTCAAGGCGCAAGATGCTTTAGCATTCCACCGGGAAATTGAAGCCGCCGTTGAACAACATCTCAAAGATGAACGTTACCTCAACTCATTTAGGACAGTTCCCATTTCTGGCGTACAACAGCCAACCCTACAATCGGCTGCACTGATTGATGGAAAACTAATAGCCAGCGAAGATTTACCAGAGGTATTGAGAAATAGATCCGATTTGGGTGATGGGGATGGAACTGTGCCCAAAGTTTCTGCAATTCCCATTGAGCGCTCAAACAACTTCGATAATTTCTTTATCGCCGAACAGCATGGGGGTTTGCAGAATCAGACTCAAGTGTTAGAAAACTTACTAAATAATCTGCGGTTTAGCCGATTTGATTTGGGATCTGTAAGGGGAAGAGAACCTCAAACAGCCATCAGTCTTAGCTTGGATGATTTGTATCTAGCAGATGAAGCTGTTACCTTGCGTGCCAAACTTATTGGATTACCAGATTCAGCAACAAAGCTAAAAGCTAATATTCAAGCAGTTTCTCACGAGCAAACTGCTCTCACTCTTGATTTTGTCGAGCAAGAAAAAGAATGGATGGTAGCGATCGCTGACTTGCAACCGGGACTTTATCGAGTCACTGTGCAAACTGAGAACACCACCGAGCAATCTCCCACTCCAGTTCATGATTTGTTTGAAGTTGTTCGGTAGTGGAGTTTAGACTAACCACGCCTTAAAGAGGTAAAACCGGGATACGATGTTGTTGGCGAAACACTTCGTAACATTCTTGGCGATCGCCAAGAGGCATCTGTTTGGGGTAAAGCCGAGGGCTTGCTCAATAAAAAGAAAAACTAGATGTTTGATGGGTTTGCCAGCGCGGCTGGGGTCAAAGGCAAGAATTGCTGGTAAGATGGCTCAAAACCCGTGCATCACTACCTGCAATCGTGTACCGAAAAGTCTCGCGGTGCCCCAAGCCCTGCTGCAGACTTTGAACTCCCCAACGGATGCGCGTTGCCAGCAGATAATCGTTGGGCGATCATAGCCGAACTAATTCTGTGTCGCTTTCGCGTACTAGAGCCAGACCCACATGGGTTTGATAGAGATAACGACGGTATAGGTTGCTTCAAGTAAAGAAAACCCGCCATTTCGAGTACAGGGTGAGGAAACTCTTAAATTTTAATGAAGCTGACTTGATTTCTTTCGTTTCAGCCATCCTCCCAAGCCCAGGACTAGAGCTGAACCAAAGATTGCGGTCGGTTCGGGCACAGGCTCGGCAGCGTCAACGGTTTCAATTACTAGACTGGAACGACCAAGAGCATCAGTACCTCCCAGAGCGACCCCACCAACGTTCAAGAGACTGATGGCAAACCCAGCAAAAGTATCGCCATTGCTAACTCGTTGATTAACAAACGGAGTTACGTCAAAGCTAAGAGTATCACCCGGAGATGAGGATGAGATATCTACAGAAGTTAACAATACTTCATCCCCCAAAAGATCGGATGCTTCGGCTGTTCCGTTTCCTAAATAGCCAAAGATGCCCAGAGTACCAGGACGGCCTCCTTGGAAAGTGGAGATATTATCCTGAAAGATAGCACTACGAATAATTGTGTTAGGAGCAAGAAAAAAGTTGCTAATATTAAATTCAGCTAACCTTGTTGTTATACTACCCGGCCCGTATGACACGTACTCATCCCCAGGGATAAGCCTAACGTCCTCATACACACCCATCTGATACATACTTGCAGTGGCTCCAAATTGGATAGTAGGTGTCAAGGTAAATGTAGCTGCTTTAGCTTCTTCGCTTGTTCCCAGAACCAAACCTAGAGCGGTGCAAACAGAGGCAACGGCAACTTTGTGGTAGAGATTTTTCATGAAGATTAAATTACTTTCTATCGTAAACAACTAGACTGGAAAGCTTATTCAGTAATCAAACTACCTAAATACTAGCTAGCTTACTTAAAAAACCATAATTCTTTATTCAACTTATTCAATCTTAACCAGAAAGTTAGGTGCACCGTAGCCAATAAAACTAACGATCGCCATTATCAAAACAGAACCGTCGCCTCAAACCGAATCATCCATCCACCCACACTCCGAACAATCCCAATGCACCGGGGGCGTTTCATACTGGGGGAACGGGCACTCACACCGGGGACATCGACCAGTAAACAGTGGGTGCGTGTCCAGCAGCTCTAACTGTTGCTCTCGTGTCCACCGCTGCCTCGGTTGCAAGATTAGTTCGCCGTTGTAGTAGCTCGCCCCTTCGGGTTCCCACAGTTCCTCCGGTTCAGCGTCGGGGTCTTCTCGAAAATCAATGCAAGTGTCGGTGTTGGGGCCTGTGGGGTGGACGGCACAGACGAGGTATGGGTTGCGGGCGTAGAGGAGACAGCGATCGCATTCAGGGAGTTTGGGCATGGGGCGGGTTGGGTTTTAGTTTAGTTTGCCTCAAAAACGAAGTTGGCGATCGCAAATGGCGTTGTGTAGCAATAGCTTGCCTAATTGGGCGTAACTTGTTGCTGAAAGTGCCAGACTAGAAATAGCGTTGAGGAGGGTTTGATGAGCAAAACAGGATTAGGCATTCAAGAATTACTGTATTATGAGCGATCGCAAATTCTAGCAATTGCCCAAAAGCACGGAGCCTACAACGTGCGCGTATTCGGTTCGGTAGCACGGGGCGAAGCGACCCCAGAAAGCGATATTGATTTGTTAGTGGATTACGATTTAGAGAAAATCACGCCTTGGTTTCCAGGTGGGCTATTGCTTGATTTAGAACAACTACTCAATCGCAAAGTCGATATCGCCACAGTGGATATGTTGAAAGAACGGATTCGCGAGCGAGTTTTGCAGGAAGCTGTACCACTATGAGGCGGGAAGCGGAACGACTGCAAGATATATTAGATGCAATAGCGGCAATTGAACGATATGCTAGCCTGGGCAGACAAGAATTTGACAACCAAGAATTAATTCAGATTTGGATTGTTCATCACCTGCAAATTATCGGAGAAGCAACAAATGCGTTATCGTCCGAGTTAACGGGTCGATATTCGTCCGTGCCTTGGGCGCAAATTGTAGCGTTTAGGAATCTGGTAGTCCATGAATATTTCCGAGTGTCGCTAAACTTAGTTTGGGCGATCGTACAAAATAATTTACCACCGCTGAAGGTAACAGTACAACAGATTTTACAGGAGTTGCTAGATACGTGAGTTCAGCAGCGTTTCTGGCAGCAGCGTTTCTGGCAGCAGCGTTTCTGGCAGCAGCGTTTCTGGCAGCGTTTCTGGCAGCAGCGTTTTTCCCAAAGATTTCTGATGACCGTAAAAGAGCTCCGTGGTCTAGAGACTTCAATGCCCCTGGACGATCGATTGGGTATTCTGCTCGTCGTGCACATCGACTGCATTTACTGAAAGCCTTGTAAGCGTTACTGAATTTACTGCGGGTTCAAGTGGTTTTTCGATCGGATTCCCCAAATAAAGAATAGCGAGACAAGCTGATTGCGACTTATTTTGATTTGGAGAGTGGGACGGCGCGATCGATCTACATTACCCAGCATTCGGTGTGCGACGTTGAAATTTACATAAGTTTTTGAAATACATATCAAAATATAAATCAGACTCTTCAATATGTTATTGACAAAGTATGAAGTAAAAACTAACTTAGAGATTAAGCGAAATCATTCATGGCGCATCAACCGAGTTTTTAAGTACAAAGGTAGCAATCCCGCTTAATGGCTAATTCCTTTGGCATAGTCTAAAATCTTCATTTCTTCTGGGTTTGGTAAATAAAAGCTAGGAGACTGGATTGCTCATACACCAAGGCGAAGAAAGAGTTTTCGATTCACTGGCATTGTCTAAAACAAAATTTCTTTGGGATAAATCTGTTGGTGTTCCTGACGTATGCGTTGCGGTAATTGACGGGCCCGTTGACCAGTCTCACCCCTGCTTTGACGGAGCTAATCTTACTTGGCTTCCAACCTTAGTTTCAAGTGTCGCTGATTCAGGCTCTGCATCTCAACATGGAACTCATGTCGCCAGCATAATCTTTGGTCAACATAACAGCCCTGTTCATGGCATTGCACCTCGTTGTCGAGGCTTAATTGTACCTGTGTTTACAAATGGGAGAGAAGGAGGACTTGCCCCTTGTTCCCAGATTGACCTTGCACGAGCAATTACGCAAGCAGTTGGGCAGGGAGCTAATGTTATCAACATTAGTGGGGGTCAGTTGACTGCATCGGCTGAATCTGACCAATTACTGGCTAATGCCGTCCGTTTGTGTCAAGAAAACAACGTTCTGATTGTGGCGGCTGTGGGCAATGATGGCTGTGATTGTCTTCATGTTCCGGCTGCACTTGAGTCGGTACTAGCCGTAGGGGCAATGGATGCTCAAGGAAATCCAATCGGGTTTAGTAATTGGGGCGAGGTTTACCAAAACCAAGGCATTCTCGCTCTCGGTGAAAATATCTTGGGTGCCATCCCCGGTGGTGGAACTGCGACAAAAACGGGTACTAGCTTTGCGACTCCCATCGTATCGGGGATTGTGGCTCTGTTGCTCAGTATCCAACGGCAACGGGGAGAAAAGCTTGACCCCCACGCTATCCGTGATGCCATTCTCCAGAGTGCCTTGCCTTGTAATCAACCAAAAGGTTTAGATAGCCGTCGCTGTCTAGCTGGAACCCTCAATATTCCCGGAGCATACGCTCTCATTACAAAAGGAGAAATCACACAAGTGTCAAACGGAAAACCAGAGGGAGTTATGCTTCAACCCAGTGAAGCTGACAATACGATCGCACAACTGCAACCGAATGAAGTGATTGAGTTCAGCTTAAAACAACCTGTTTCTCAGTTTTCAGGGATTGGTGTACAGGCTGCGGAGGCTAAAATATCAACGTCTGTGCCAACTGCTATGTCAATAGGGGGAAACCTGATGATGGCTACTCCTAGCAACAAAACGAATGCTTCTGTCACTGCTTCTGAGTGTGCTTCTTGTAGTGGAGGTGGAAAAATCCAGCTAGTTTATGCTTTAGGAGAGTTGGGCTACGATTTCGGTACTCAAGCTCGTCGAGACTCTATTCAGCAGTCTATGAATTTGAATAGACCACCTTTGACGCAAGAACTACTCTACTATTTTTCTGGTGAAGATGTAGAAGGTAATCCCTTTAGACGCGATCCTCATCCTTGGGAAGCTCAATCAATTATTTGGACTCTTAATCTCGATGCTACACCCATTTATGCGATCGCTCCTTCGGGCCCCTTCGCAGGTGTAGTGTATGACAGACTGCGCGAATTTCTTAATGATGAGAATGTAGAAAGAGTTTCAATTCCGGGTTATATCGGAGGTAGCGTCAGACTGATGTCAGGTGAAGTTGTCCCAGTTATCATACCGGAAGTGCGAGGTATGTATAGTTGGTCTGTTGCTGCGTTATTGGATGCTGTGATAGAGCCAAGTACACCTGAAGAAAGTCGCGAAGAGTTAAGAAATCGGATTAGAGAAGTTCTAGACCGAATTTATTACGACTATCGCAACCTGGGTGTAACACCGCAGGAACGGGCACTCAACTATGCAGCGACCAATGCCTTCCAACTCTCCGTAGCAATTTCACAAGCAACCTTGAATGATCGAGTGCTTGATACGATTGAGGTGGTCAAGAGTCCCATCTGTCGTGCTGATTCAGATTGCTATGACGTGAAGTTAAGGTTCTTCGATCCAGAGCATCTTGAGCGTTCGAGGAGTGTCAAAAGATTTACTATCGATGTCAGCGACGTGATTCCCGTTACTATCGGTCAAATGCGTTCTTGGTCTGAGGCGTAAACAAAGTTCAAAGTAGAACAATCTAAACAAAGAGTAAAGAATCATGGGACTTAACGTAACGAAAATAATCAACGCATTAAAGAAGAGAGATGACATTGAGTTTTTTGATCCAGGAGGCGGGCATGGGCAAGGATGGAGGATTAGAGACACTGATTTTAGTGGGAG
This sequence comes from Microcoleus sp. B4-C1, assembly GCF_036705285.1. NCBI lineage: Bacteria > Bacillati > Cyanobacteriota > Cyanophyceae > Oscillatoriales > Microcoleaceae > Microcoleus > Microcoleus sp. B4-C1. The sequence continues at coordinate 61,072 of NZ_JAUBUC010000005.1, forward strand.
TATTCCGTTAACTTCTCACGGACTAAAAAATTTACCCGCAGCTATTAAACAGCTTAACAAAGCTTTAAAGGAAGCTGGCATAGAGCTAGAATTTTAGATTTACCGCGTTTAAAAGGAGAAACAACCATGAAAATTCCCAACCAGTCCTCACCAATAATGAGGAAGACCCGAACCGTACAATTATCTAAAGGTGTGCTACCACAGGCTTGCTTCGATGAATGTATGGCAAATGCTTATGGCATTGCTCAATGTAAATCAGCCTATCAAACAAGAGATGCAGGGGAAATCGCTTCCTGCTTATTAACATTTGGGCTGGGTGTTGGGAAGTGGGCTGTGGCTTTAAGACTCGCTGAATGTGGAGCGCAATGTGTTTTTGGCTAAGGAGTAACTTTCTTATGAGACTACTAAGTCAAGAACCTGCGTTTTTTTATTAGGTCTGATGGATTTTAATTATCACAAGGAGAAACAATCATGCGAAATCCAACAATTGCTGTTCCAGTTATACGGAACAATCGACTTAAAGAAATAGAAGGATTGAGAGCTAAACAATCTGGAAAAATCACTGCCTCCCTCGCTATTTACAATCCCCAAACAAGGAGTAACTGTGAACAGGCTTGTGATAGGCACACCAACTTTGGCACTTCACGCGAATCATGTATCCACGAGTGTTATTGGGAGACAGGTTGGTGGACATCCAAATGTTCTGGATTACGCTACTGTAATTAGTCTGGCAGCATAAAGTCATGAAGAATATGTAGCAAGTTTTTAATTCAATACTTCCATCCTAAACGGAGTAGTTTTGGACTCATACTTCTAGGTAAGTAGTAACAGAAAAAGTTTATTTATACCTGTTACTACTCACCATATCTTTGAAATCAAGACAGATTTCAATTCAACAGATATGAAAAAATTCATTAATTCATGATTAATACGAAGGTTGCTAAATGCGAATGCCCAAACAGATTCCACCAATACAACGAAGACTCCTAAGAAGAGGGGAAACTTGTAACGAGAGACTCTTCAATCAATGGAAGAGTCTCCAAAGTTCTGAAATCAGTGCCTTACCTCTCTCAGATATTGCTAACAATCCGTCTATTCTTCTTGACGAAGGAGAGTTTCTCAGCAATGATCCATTAATTCACTTTGATATCGAGAAGCCCATACCACCAATTGAAATGTGCGATGTATACTGTAGTTCTCAAATGTGTGATGTTTATTGTATCGATGCTAAGGAAAGGATTATCCACGGACATATATATAATGATATCAAAGGGGATAAAACCCAAGATCATTTAATTAGCAATACTCAAGGAAAGATTATTCACGGGCACATTTACGGTGATGTGGATCGGCAAAATCTTTAAAATAACAAAAAAGACCAACTATATTATGTTAAGGCTTCCTCTTCAATCTTCACCTATTATCCATCGTATTCCGATAATCCTGCTCCTGAATAGTAAAGACGGTAGGGTACAACCACAAAAGTTACAAGGAGTAGCACGGCACTACGTTGACCCAGACTTTGAACATTGCCTTAAATGGTGCGCGGCAAGAGGAAAAAGCGAAACCGAATGTGTTAGCCGATGCGAACACGCTTACTAAGCAGAATTCTGAATTGGGCTATCCTCAGAAATTGTGCTTTGAATCAAAATGATTCGATGATTGTGTACCACAATATTAAACAAAAAATGTAGACTTGAAAGGTGAAATTCTGAGGATGGCTGACTTTTCCTTTACCACCTTTGCGAGAATACCTGCTCAACCAACTTGAATAGCCATACCAATAAATTTTGAAAGGTGGCTACCGCCTCCCCGTCCAATCAAAAGCCCAACTTCTCTGCTCTGCGTCTTTTCACCCTAGACCCTATGGATATGTAGAGCCAGCCTGAATTCGCTCATCAAAATTCATATTCTCCCATTGTGCGATCGCTCTCCCCGGTCTGTCCATCAAATCCGGCTGAGCGCTACTGGGACGCACGAATGGGTATTTTTCCTAATCTTCAGGAGCGAACGCCAACTCCACAAGCCCAGTATCATCCTCTTCAAACGAAACTGGACTAGCGATCGCATCAACCTTTAGATTCATTTCAATCACCTTAAAAACACTCAAAGTTCTCGTTTTAGATGTAGCTTATACCGATACCAAAGGTTGCAATATAAGCAAATTATTCAACAATCCAGTGAACCGGGCCACTTGATTTTGCAAGCAATGTTTGAGCCACAAGAACTGAAGTCATTAACGATCGTCAAACTTGACAAATCCAATCCAGATTCTCGCCAATTACGCGCCAGCATCCACGAAGAAAGAAGATGGCATCAAGTTGCCTAACAAATCTTACCAGCACAAGACGGGTTATTTGACTTCGGGGAAGTAGCGCAAGCCGATCGCATCCACCTCAACAGCCGACAACACTTTTGCTTCCATCCCGTACAAATCTTGCAGCACAACCTTAACATTCGGAAACGCAAAATACTCTGTTAGTTTCCCAATGCGATAATTAAAAGCTTTGTACCGGTGTTTGAAGTACAGCTCCACATTCCCCCGGTGTTCCCACAGTCCCAGCAAGTTGACAGCAACATCCGAGTAATGCGCTCTCACATCCCTCTGCACTTCGGCGATTCGTTCGGAGATCGATCGAGTAGTAATTCCAATTTTGTAGAACGTTTGACCGTCCGCTTTTACTTCAAGGAAATAGAGCGAATTCACCAGAATCCGACGAAGCTGTGCTCGATAAATCAGCAAATCAGCCCGTCGCTCTTCCAAACAGGATAACCCCGCAGCTTCAGCAATTTCTACAGAGCCTTCCAATGAAGCCAACTCAGCCAGCAGCAAAGGTTCCTGAACGCGATTGAACAACACCAGGGGAAGCGCACCCACCGGGATTTTACCGAGATTGGTGAACTGATACAAGCGATCGCCATCTGATTCCAACAATCCTTTCAACTGCCACCGAAAGTTTACCAAATCTTTGGGAATCGATCGCTTTTGGGCCCCGTACTCTTTCCACAGCACTTTCAATTGCTCCAATTCTTCACCCTTAAGCTGGATGGTGAAATTATCGTAAAGGGGCAGCGAGGGAAATGCTTTGGTTTTAATCCGCTGCGACACGGGCTTGCAAGTGTCCTCGGTGTGAGCAAAGTGATGTTCTTTCACAGAACCCTTTTTTGCTGTGAGAGAGCCACCGCAGTAGAGACAAGTTAGCTGAGTTTTTCCGCGCACAACTTCATCAATGCTCGTCAGTTCGCCACTGGGAGCAACACCAAATTTAAGCCACATAGTCAACAATTCTCCTTTCAGCAGGTTTTTGTAGATGCACCTGCTCCACATGACCAACGATTCTAACAAATCCAGGGGTTAGGGCTTCTGCCTTGGGAAAGAAAGCGATCGGCACTCGATGCTCTTGATGCGTGACTTTCATCCTTGCATCCAAAATCTAAAATCTAAAATCTAAAATCTAAAATTGCTCGTCACCAATCAGGAATTTCTTCAGGCTCCGAGTCTGATAGGCCTTGTGACAGTTGCTCTCTCGGTAACGGCACAGCAGGCAATTCATCCTGTACGCGGGGAAATACCTCTTTCCCCGCGTAGGAAAGCATGGAAAGTGAAGCGATCGCTCCTTTGACTTGATCCGGCTTCACCTCTAAGTAGCGCTGTAACTGTTCGAGGTTACTGTGGCCGCTGATTTCTTGAATAATCCGCAGCGGAATTCCGGCGTTGCTCATCTGAGTCAGGGCCGTTCTCCTAAAACTGTGGGTGGATGCTCCCTCGATGCCGGCGCGCTCGAACGCTTCTCTCAAAATCCGATCCGCTGAGTTGGTGTGCAAATGCTTCCAGTGGTGTTTCGGGTAGCGGCCGGGAAATAAATAAGTCTGACCCGCGTTGGGTTTCCAAGATGTCAGGAGACTTCGCAAATCTTCAATGACCGGAATCGTTCGGGTTTGGAGTTTTCCTTTGGTGTTGCGCTTGCGGAAGTTGATTGTAGGTCGGACTGTACCTCTGGCAGTGTAAATATCGATGACTTCTAAGGAACAAGCTTCGGCAATACGGGCTGCTGTGTAGAGACAAACTCCAAAGAGAGTGCGATCGCGATCGGTTAGCAAACCTTCGTTGAACAAGAGTTCGATTTCCTCTTGCGTGAGTATTTTGGCTTGCCCGTGCCGTTCTATCTTCATCTTGGTAAACTCGACCCGATACCACAGAGTTTGCCGCAAATACTGCATTACTGCATCGGTAGGCGGGGATTTCTTAACGTGGTAGTTCAGGTCTGGATGGCGGGCGTAGAATACACAGACAGCTATCACGGTAGCCCTGGATGCGACCGACGGTAATGTGCGGAAAGTTCAGAAACTCAGCAGGCACAGGAATTTAAACACGCTCATGATTGATGACGACAACCGGGGCCGCGACCAGGGTGAAATTTCAGCTTTGCTTGATTCTATGTTTTGAGGTGATCGGCTACCCCATCGAACTCACGTAAAATTTAAGCTGCATCGTCCTTAAGTTCATCCATGAGTAAATTGAAAAATTTACTGACAACATGGTTAGCAAATCCTTTGTCGTTTGTGAGCTTGTTTAGGAAAACAATCGGCGGTTCAGCATTTTTGAGCAAAGCATCTTCAATGCTCTCGCGCAGTTTCATCTTTTTGACATCTTCGATGTTGTTGGCGCGTAGGCTAGAGATTAAGCCCTCATCTTCTTTGAGGGTTTTATAAACTTCTTTTACTACTTTGTCATCGTCACCTAAATCGACTGAATATTTTTCGTTGATCTCTTTGATGATGGTTTCTAATACGGCTGTTAGCTCTGGGGTTGGTGGTGTATGCCCGTCACCTTCCTTATTTGTAATGGTTGCATCTTCGGTATTTAATATGATACTAAACTTGTCCTTTTTTTCATCAATTTCTTCAACCCTGTATTTATCCATGTTCACCATCTGAATAATTTCTAAGGGTAAGGTTGCCTTTTCGTAGGGCAGGTATTTGTAAAGCAGCTTAACAAAAAGATAAAATTTTTCTAGCTCAGTGTCAATGAAGGTGATAATCTGCGAGATAAATGCGTATTGACGGATGTACTTGTTGAGATTATCCCTAAATTGTTTTTTGTTTTCTGGGTCAAGTGGCACATAATTTTCATCAATAATTTTTCTGAAATCGGCTGACAGAATCTCTGATTTGACTTTTTTACGGAGAGATTTTTCGATGAATTGGGTTACATCTTCTTTGCTAAATACGTCTACTTTTTCGATTTCATATTTTAGGTTGTAGATTTTTTGGGTGTCGATCGCATCTTCGAGGGTTGTGGTTTGGTAATAGTCTTGAAAGTCCTTTTTGATATCTTCTTCTTTATTTGCAAAATCAATCACTAAGGTGTCTTTTTTACCATTAGTTATACGGTTTAAGCGGCTGAGGGTTTGGACTGTGGCAACGCCACCCAAGGCTTTATCGACATACATGGTATGTAAAAGCGGTTGATCAAAGCCTGTTTGAAATTTATTGGCAACGATGAGGATTTTATATTGCGGTTTTTTAAATTCTTCGGCGATGTCTTTGACTTTTGGCGGATTCATCGAGTCTTCGGTATATTTTTCCAGGTCGATTTCAACAGTTCCCGAAAAGGCGACTAGGGTTTGGATGTTGTAGCCTTGCTCTTTAATGATTTTGTCAAATCCGAGTTTATACAAAACTGCGTGCGCTCTGGAACTGGTGACTAACATTGCTTTGGCTTTGCCATTGATTTTATGAATGGTGCTATCCATAAAATGATTAAGCATGACATAGCTTTTGGAGGCGATCGCGTGGGGATGTTTGTTTACTTCATTTAACAGTAGTCGTTTTGCTTTGAGTTTTTCAAAGTCTTTATCATCTTCGGCTTTTTCGTTTTGGATCAGCTCAAAGTAAGTATTTTTGGTGATGTAGTTGTCTAAAACGTTGAGAATAAAGCCTTCATCGATCGCCTGACGCATGGTGTATTCATGACAGGGGCGATAACCTGATGGCTTACTAGGATCGGGTATGCCAAATAGTTTTAAGGTTTTGGGCTTGGGTGTGGCGGTGAAGGCAAAAAAGGATAGATGGGGCAATTGCTGACGGCTTGCCATGATTTTTTCTAGTTCTTCTTCAACGCTATCCTTTGGCTCGGTATTTTCTTCATCTTGCTTGATGATTTTTTTGAGGGCTTCATTGGTGGTGAGGCTCAGTTTTAAATCCTTGACATTTTCACCGCTTTGGCTGCTGTGGGCTTCATCTACAATAATCGCAAAGCGTTTACCGTTTAATTTCGCCAGATCGCCGATATAGCCAAACTTTTGTAAGGTGCTGATGATGATTTTATCGCCATCGGTGAGGGCTTGGATTAGTTCTTTGCTGCCTTTTTTGATGGTTTTGACAGTACCGTTAATTTTTTCAAATTGTTTGATTTGCTTTTGCAGTTGCGTGTCTAAAACTATGCGATCGGTAATTACGATGATGCTGTCAAATATTGGCTCTTGATCGTCACCAAACAGGTTAGCGAGTTGATGAGCAAGCCAAGCGATTGTCTTGCTTTTGCCACTGCCAGCGCTATGTTGAATTAGGTAGTTATGCCCTGTTCCGTTTTGTTTGACATCGACTAATAGTTGGCGAACGCAGTCTCTTTGGTGATAGCGCGGAAATATGGTGCTGATTTCTTTTGTTTTTTCATCTTCTTCGTAAAAGATGTAGTTATTCAACATTTCTAAGAGGCTATCTGCCTGTAGGACTTCTTCCCAGAGGTAGCTACTAGCAAATTTATCGGGAATTATTGGGTTTTTGGTGTCGCGGTTGAAGGGTAAAAAGGTGGTATTGCCGTTTTCGAGTTTGGTGGTCATTAAGACGGTGTTGTTATCTACGGCAAAGTGAACGAGGCAATTTTTGAGAAATGGGTCTTTGCTATCGCGACGTTTGCTGTATTGTTCTACGGCATGGGTGATGTTCTGCCCTGTAAATTCGTTTTTTAGTTCGAGGGTAGCGATGGGGATACCGTTAATGGCGATGACTAAATCTAGACTTTTATCGGGATATTTGCTGCTGTAATGAACTTGACGAATGACGGAAAATTGATTGTTTTGATATTTTGTGAGATGAGCGGGGTTGAGGTCGGATGCGGGTTTAAAGGCGATGAGTCTGATCGTTGCGCCTTGCAATACAAAGCCTTCACGAATTAGTGTAAGGATTCCTCGTTTCTCGCGGAGTTTAGCAAATTCTTTAGCAACGGCTTCCATTGGATTTTCTGGAAATTGCTTTTTTAACTTTTTCCAGATATCGGGTTGAGTGTTACAGATAAATTTTTTTAGCTGTTCTATATCTAATAGATAGTCTAGGTTAAAGTTTTGGCTTTGTCTGTTTGTATAGAGTTGGCTGTCTTTGAGGTAGTCAAATACAGTGTCTTCAAAGTTGATTTCTCTGGTGTTGCTCATGATGTTTTCTATTTGGTTGGGGGTTTCCAGTCTCTAACGTCAATCTTGCCTGTGACGGCTTGGCTAATTAAGGCGGTGCGATATTCTTGCATTAGCTCTATTTGTTTTTGATATTTAGAAATTAGAGTTTCAACTTTTGAAGTTTCTTTTTTGATGAAATCAATAATAGATTGTTGATCTTCTACACTAGGGACAGCAATAGGTAAAAGGCTATATTTATCAGCTCCAATGTTTTGAATCGTATTTTCAATGAAAATCATTGTTTTCCAATTTTCATAACTTGGTGTTTTAGTGTAATAGTAGAGAAATCTTGACAATATTTTATTAGGATTACATCTTGCCATGATTAAATATCCCGCAAAACAAGCGTTGCCAAAGTAATTTTCAAATATCATTGTTTTGCCAACTGTTGCACCACTTCTTGCAAATAAAATATCACCATCTTTCAAGAAATATTCTTTTGCAACATCAAACGGTAATGATTTAAAGGTGTCATCTCTCAATCTACCATCATCATCAAAGTCAGTTATTCGGATATATCTTGGTAAATTAGGATCATCAATTTCAGCCGCTTCATTTGCTCCGTATTTTAATTTAGCTTGAAGCAAGTTTTTTAACTTCCACAATTCCCAATGTTCAGGAATATCCCCAATCCATTCAATGCCACTGGGTTTCATTTTGGCGTTGGGGTTGATGCCTTTGGTTACGGCTTTGTTGATGATGGCGGCTTTTTGTTCGTTTAATAACTCGATTTGCTTTTGACGGTTGCTAATAAAGCGATCGCACTCTCCCGTCTTGTAATCTAAAAAATTGACTATTTGTTGTTGTTCAGCTAATGAAGGAATCGGAAGATAAATATTTCGTAAAGAAGATGCGTAAATATGAACAATAATATCTCCCCTTGAGTTCATTGCTTTTACTGTAATCGCATAATTACTACTTAAAGAATAGGCTAGAAAAAGATGATTATTTGTTTTTGGACTAAAAATTATAATATCACCACCAGCATAAACCTTAATATCACCGTTATATGTAACACATTTTCCAATATCTTCTCTAGTTTCTCCCGAACCTGTAAATAGAAGATCGCCTTTATCAATTAATTTTGAATTAGATGCTAATTCTTGACTGATAAAGTTAAAAATATTCTCTGCTTTTAAATTATATTTTGTGTAAATATCACCATAAAGTATTGTAGGAATACCCTCTTCTATTAAATCTGCTTTTGATATACCACTTCCTTTTGAAAATCTACCAAATGAAGCAAGTCTTCTAGCTACCCAATCGCTTGGAATTTCACCCAACAACTCAACACCACTCGACTTATATTTAGGATAAACTTTCATTAAAAATCCTCCTTAATCTCATCCAACAAATCTTCCGTTTCCTGCTCCAAAGCCAGCAGATCGCCCATAATCTCCGTCAAATCTCGTAACGGCTTATACTCATAAAAAAACTTCGTAAACGGAATTTCATAACCGATTTTATCCTCCTCCCGTACCATCCAAGCATCAGGGGCAAAAGGCAACACCTCCCGCTCAAAATACTCCTCAATATCCTCCTTATATTTAATACTCTCCGTATCCCGTAACTCCGTATCCTGCAACGGCTTCACTTCCCAATCACAAACCCGCCCCGACTGAATTGGAACCGCAAACGGATCGGCAAACACCACATCCGCCGCCTCATCCTTCTCACCCAAACTATCTCGATACATCTTCAATAACGCCTTACTCGGTTTACTACCCAAAGCCTTAGCAAAAGCACCAAAGAAATCAGCATCACTCATCACCCTCACCTTACCCTTAAAGGATTGCAAAGCCTTCAAGATTTGCAGTTGCATCGCCTGACCCTTAGCAATATCCGCTTCTGCTGATGCCTTATCCTTCTTCTTCGAGATCGCAAATTCTTTAAACTTGCTATGTTCCTTCAGAGCCGCAATTCTCTCATCCGTAATCTCATAAGCCAACCGCAACGGACGCTCTACCCGCACCTTCGTATATTTAAAATCCGCCACATCATAGATTTTACTTACTTCAATCATGCGACTTTTCCCATCCTCATCCACATCAATTTCATAAGGTGCATAAGCCTTATAAATATCCGTAATTAAGCGAATCCCATAATCACTAATTTCATATTGCTTCTTTCCTAACGACTTAATTTTTTTCGTAAAAGTCGGATGAATCCCATTAATTAACTGCACCTTACCCCGACGATTAGCAGGCTTATTATTATTCAAAATCCAAATATAAGAACCAATGCCCGTCCCATAAAACAAATCCTTCGGCATCGCCACAATACAATCTAATAAATCATTCGGATCATCCATAATCCAACCGCGAATATTACTCCAACCGCCCCCCGCATCCCCATTAAACAAAGGCGACCCATTGAAAACAATGCCGATAATGCTACCCGATGGATTCATTTTGCTGATCATGTGTTGCAAAAACAAAAACGAACCATCACTTACATCAGGAGTCCCCGCCCCAAACCGTCCATCAAAACCCTTTTCCGTTGATTCATTCTCCACAAATTCCCGAATCTTTTTCCAATCATCCCCAAAAGGCGGATTAGTCAACATATAGTTAAAAGTCTTGCCAATTAACCGATCTTTCGTAATCGTGTTGCCATGCTTAATATTTTCCGCATCCTCACCCTTGATTAACAAATCTGACTTAGCGATCGCGTAAGTCTTCTCATTAATCTCCTGCCCAAATAAATACACATCCAGCTTTTGATTAACACTCTCTTGCAAATAATCCTTAGCAGTGGTTAACATCCCACCCGTACCACAACAAGGATCGTAAATACTAATCGCCGCCCCCACCGATTGCAGCTTCTCCGTTTCATTGGCAAAAACTAAATTCACCATTAACCGTACAATTTCTCTAGGAGTAAAATACTGCCCCGCCTTTTCATTACTCGTTTCCTTCGACTTACGGATCAGAATCTCGAAGATTGTCCCCATATCATGATTGCTAATGCGATCGGGGTGTAAATCTATTTTGATAAAGTCCTTAGTCACCACCAAAAGCAAATCTTTACGCAACAGCGTCTCATAAATCGGTGATAGCCCCTTCTCTTCACCACCGCTAAAGTTAAGTAAAATATCTTGGATGTTTTTGCTGAATCCCCTCAAATATGCGTCAAAATTCGTCCCAATATTTTGGTCTTTGGTAATCTTCAATAAACTATAGTGCGATCGATTATAAAAGTTATGTCCCGAAGCCTTCTTTAAAAGCCGATCCAGCACTTCAGGCTCAGCCGTATCTTTAAACTTTTCATACGCCTGTACTACCTTCTCGTTAGTCCCCTCCAATACACAATCAATCCGCCGCAACAGCGTAAAAGGCAAAATTACTTCTTCATAATCCTTTTCAGCATACTCATCGCGAATATGTTCCTTAATTCCCCAAATAAATTCCGATATCTCGTTGTGATTCTTCATGCTTATCGTTATCCGCGAGGAAAAATTTACCAATTAAGTAGACTTTTTTTACGGCGTTGCTGAATATAGGTAGGAATTCAAGATGTCCCAATTACTATAAGCCCTCGGAGGGTGAGTTTTGTTACTTCAAGCGAAAAGGTAATTCATACCGTGAATCAGCAACGCCGAATTTCTCTTGACCGACGGGGAAAACCTTGGATATGGGTGGGCAGCCATTCTATGAGCAGCACCCGCTGCTGGGTGAGAGCTAATACAAGTTATGTTAAACCGTTTCAAAGAAGGTAGTCGTGCATAAGTAATGATGAAACTCGCTCTAAGCCTATCTGTGTAGGGATTGAGGGAGCAAAAATTGTAACTCTTGCACCACTATCTCACAGAATTGATCGCAACATCCAATAGCCTTTCTCACTAAGAAGACAGTAGCCAAAATCCGCTGCACTATGGTTGTGGCGGGTTTACTTCTTAAAAAACACTGCACTTTATACCCGCACCTGTGACGCAAAAAAGCTAGACCCGCAACACTCCCACTGTGCCAGCCACGCTTAAGGTGCAACTCTGGGAACGTTACTCTTGCCAGCCATCTCATCAGTATTTCCCCGCCTAAAGCTTGTAACCCTTGTCGCTACGTTAGGATATCGGTACAAGCTGTTTCAAGGGGTTTCTGCACGATTGCTACTCAAACCTCTCTCACTCCTCGGCTTCAGGTTTAGATTCCTTCGGTTTTTTCTCAAAGACTTGGATACTTGGCTCTAATAGCACAAAGCCATTAGAGGTTGATTCACCCATCTTGCCACCGATAGCAGCCACCCACATGGGATAGTTGGCAGCAGCATCCTCAAGCTTCTTCCATATTTTTGGCTTAACAGTAACGGACACTACCCGATCGTCACAGTCAAGCTCAAAGGTTTTCCAATTGTCTTTGTTAGTCTCTACATTGGTAGGGAGTTCGTTAATTTTGATGATGAGTTCAAGTTTGCCAATAGTCATAGGTAGTTTCGTTGGTTTAATGCGTTGCTTTTCTGGCATTTTGCCAGCTTTGTTATATTCTCCAGCCTAGAGGTTGAAACCGCTACAGTTTCATCAGGCGAATATTGTTTTCTGATTTACAGCCTCACGGTAATCGGTATGGCAGATTTCCTTGTGTAAGTCCTGTACATAACTCTGGAGCCATCGAATGGATGCCCCCGTAACTCTAGCAATTCCGGCTCAATAAATTTTTTCTAAAATCAGCCGCTCAATTAAGGATTTAGTATAGGCGTGAAATCTGCTTATATTGAGAATTTTCAATCTGACTGACGACTGCAATTTTTACATTGAAATCGCTGTTTCCCGTAATAAGTCTTTCCATGTTTAATAAAAAAATCGCTTTGACAATTAGAACATTTCATACTTTCACCTCACAGACTTTTGTTGATTTAATATTAAACCATTACTGTGCATCACTACCCGAATGACTAATGGCTATCGAGGTTTGAAGCACAAGCCTAGATTTAAATTATTGTTTGAAAGCGGTATCACCAACAGGATGGATCGATCGGTAATTGGGCGTTTGCCGGAAGTCAGGGAGAACACGCCGAATATAAATTCCGTGCGATTGCGGATGGCAGTGCAGCAGAAATAGGGCAAACTGATAGATAGGTTACATAAGAATGAGCAAAATAAACAAGGTCGCTAGCAGTTTCAGAAGCTCTGACTCCAAGGCTGTATCTACGGCTAAACTCACTTTTAGAGGACGCAATATGTTGACTTCTTTAAGGGAAACCACTCGCGCCTCGGAATACGCAAATTCCCCATCCAAAAGCTTTGTAGTCAAGGACTCCAGCATCAATGAAGGTGGATATTTTGTTTCCAGATTTGGGGATGGTAAATCTGACTGCATCGAGAAATTTACCTCGGCACTTCAAAAATCTGCCTCTATCCTTAGAGAGATTGACAAAGTTGGCTCGATTTATGACTGTCGCTCGAACCAACTGCAATTAGGCTTTGTTATCCCATTCAAATTACCTGGATTCATACAAAAATCAATTTCCAATATTGCATAGTTATCAAATAAGTTTGATGAGATAACTCCGGGGTGTATCTACCAATAATGCCCTGAAAGGAGTCTCCAATATGAGTTCTACATTTGCTCAAGTTAACTCACAATCTGCTTTTAAAAAAATGCCTCTGCGCTCCTTAGTCTTCATTGACTCCGGTGTGGAAGATTACGAGTCAATTACAGCGGGAGTGCTGCCGGGACAGCAGGTAGTAATACTCGATCGCACCAAAAACGGCATCGAACAAATCACCTCGGAGATGGAAAAATACGCCTCTACTAACGGGGCGGTAGACTCGGTTCACATTATTTCTCACGGCAATTCTGGTAGCTTGCAGCTAGGTTCTGCAACGTTAAATGCGGATAATTTATCACAATATGAAAGCCAGTTGCAAGGGTGGCGAAATGCGCTGAGCGAGAAAGCAGATATTGTGCTTTACGGTTGCGATGTTGCTGCGGGTTCGGGGAGCGATTTTGTTGATCGCCTGGGCGAGTTAACCGGGGCTGATATTGCTGCATCTAGCGATCGCACTGGCCGCGGTGGTAACTGGAATTTGGAGTTTGCCAAGGGTGATATTGAAGCACCGCTAGCCTTGACTCCAGAGGCAATGGCGGATTATCAAGGAACTTTAGCAACTATTACCGTTACTAACACTAATGATAGCGGGCAGGGTTCATTGAGAGATGCGATCTCCTCCGCAGCAGCCGGCGATACCATTCAATTTGCCTCCACTCTTGCGGGCCAAACAATTACCCTAACGAATGGTCAACTTGTTATCAACAAAAACTTGACAATTGATGCAGTTGGTGCAGCCAATTTAACCATCAGTGGCAACAATGCTTCGCGGGTCATTCTCACAGAAGGTTCGACCAATGTTACTCTAAAAAACCTGATTATTGCCAACGGCAAAGTTTCTGGTACTGACCCCAATAATCAGACAACTAGCGCCGGTGGTGGCATTCAAACAGGAGGTAGCAGCACTTTAACTTTAGAAAATTGCCAAGTCAATAATAATGTTGCCGGTTTTGGTGGCGGCATTTACACGGGTTTTCGCAGCACGACGACTGTCATTAACAGCAAGTTTAGCGACAATGATGGTTCACTAGCTAACAATACCGAACGTGGTGGCGGCGCGATCGCCACTAAAAGCGGCGGTGTTCTGACTATCAGAGATAGCGAATTTACCAACAACAAAGGCAGCTACGGCGGTGCTGTTAATAACCTGTTGGGCAGCATGACGATCGAAAACTCTAAATTCACAGGGAACCGCACAGATAAAGGCGTTGGCGGGGCAGTTTACGTCGATGGCGCTAATGCTTCGGGACCGAATGCAACCCCCGGCCCCGTTGCTGGAACTATTGCTATCCGCAACAGCCTTTTTGATGGCAATATCGGAGCGAGAGAAGGAGGAGCGGGATTTTTATTTGGCTATCTTGAAGATAAGATAGTTTTAGAAAATAGCACTTTTATTAACAATAAAGCTGTTAAAGATCCAGCAGGAGTTGGAGGTTCGGGAGGCGCAATTCGTCACGGAAATACCGAACTTACGGTAACAAACTCCACTTTTGCTAACAACCAAGCTGAAGATAATGGGGGCGGTTTGTGGTCAGGAGAGAATGGAAACATCAGCGTTTTCAACAGTACATTTTCCGGCAACAGCGCTGCTAAGCAGGGCGGAGGAATGCTTGTCGCTAACAGAGATTCCTTTTCGACTAACATCGTCAATTCGACTTTTGCTAAGAATACCGCTGAATTTTCGGGAGGTATTGCTACTTTTAACGACCCTGTGAAATCGCCAATTACTGTCAAGAATTCTATTTTTGATAGGAATACGGCAAGTAATCCTTTTAAAACGAGGCAGCACACTGGACGGCAGCTAATCGATGGGGGAAACAATATTCAATTTCCCGCTAAACTGACCGTGGGAGATCCTAATGATAGTAATGTTACGGCAAATGTGACGATCGCCGACCCCTTACTCGGCCCTTTGGAAAATATTAACGGCGCTTTCGTGCGACCGCTGCTAACAGGAAGTCCGGCAATTGATACTGGTACTGGTGTAGGCGCGCCAGCGACAGATCAGCGCGGTGTGAGTCGCCCGGCTGATGGTGATAATAACGGAAGTGCGATCGTTGATATTGGCGCTTATGAATTGAACCCTACAGTCACGCAAACGACTATTACTGGTTCTTTGGGTCAAACGAATAATTACAGCAGCATTAGTGACCTGCTCACAAAATGGCCGAATGCTGCCCAGAATCAAGGCATCAAACTGTCTGGGATAGCTTTTGATGGTTTTGAAACTGATTACCTTAACCCGAATGTCATCAGCAACCTCACCTTAGCAACGAACGAAAACCCTAAAAGCTGGTTGAGCTACGGCGCTGTTGCTGGTATTGGTGTCCCATCCTCTTATGATGGTTGGTTCACCGATGCCAGGAAAATTCGGGCAGAAATCAACCATAACCCCAACACCAATCAATCTCAGGCGCTGAAGGTGAAATGGGCAGATAACCAAGACATCACTAACACAACGATCGACCTCAGTGCATTAAGTCCCAAAACAAGTCCAGGATTGGGCGATCAAGGCAATGAAGTTGCTTTCCTGCAAATCTTTAATAATGGGGTTCTGGTACCAGCCACCAATTTTACGATCGCTCGCCTCAACGCTCCGAGCGCTCCAAAACCGATCGCTCGGTCTTCAGATGGAGCGACTTTCATTGGTGATCGCACCGATGGCAGTTTCAAATTCCAGATAGTAGGAGACTCTCTGACCGGCGCTACTTTTGACGAACTGCGGTTTTCCACCAAAGCCTACGATAGCCCTACCGCTGCCTACGCCGCCACTTCTTTCAAAAGCGATGGTTCTGATTACCTAGTGCGGAACATTGAATATCAAGGGATTTCTAATGCTGTGCCTCCGACTTTCTTCTCTTACGGTTCGTCTCCCGATCCTATTATTGATGGTGGTACTGGAGTTGTTACGATTAATCGGACTGGCGATATTTCGGTTTTGGCTTCGATCGACTATTTGATTGTTGCCCCTGGTAGTGGTCAACCTGTGAACAACGTAGACTACAAAATTAGTCCATCTGCTGTGAATCCTTCGTCCGGCACTGTGAACTTTAATCCCGGTCAAACTAGCGTTAGTCTGACGATTAACAATCTACCTGGTTTGACTGGTGGGGTGGTGAATTTGGGCTTGGGCTCAGGTTCGATCGGCGCTCCGGCATCGACTGCAATTACTCTGCTTTAAGGTTGTTAGTAGGGCGAGGAATAGAGGAATCCTTGCTCTACTAATATGTCCTGCAAGTAGTTAAATGGTAGTGCTGTCTGCCTAGTCGAGCACTTCTAGAATCTCGGCGTCGCCAAGAAAAATTATAAATTCCTTGTCTGGAATATCTTGTCTACATCTTACGATGTCTTACACTTGTTTTTTTATTTTTCTTACTCACGTCCAACTATCTTGTATTACCGCCCTGAATGATACCTTACATTTAGCAGGATAAAGATAAAGAAGTTTTGATCGCACTTCTGCCAGAATCGCAACCCGCGTCAGCACTCAGCACCTAATCTGACACCTTCCGCCGTGGCAGGGCGGGTGTACTATTTCCCGTCTAGACAAGGGTTTGAGTGCTTTTAGGGTTTGTTCTAATTGTCCGGCGATCCTAGTCGGTGTTGTTCTAATCCCTACCAAAAAAAGCGATCGGCTCAGGGTGCAGGGTGAGGTACTTGAGTTTGCAGGGTGAAGTTAGGCGGGAAAACGCTTATGTCCTGATGGCTATAAGGGTTTCAAATTCTAGATGAAGAAATTGATTTTCCTGAGCTATTTGCAATGATCGCAGACTCTCTCACCCTTGAGACACCTGAGAGAGTCTGCACTTAGGCTACCTTCATACCAATATATTTTGGAAGACTTCCCAACTTAGTTATCTAAATTAGGGCAAATCGTGCCTACTCTTTTTCCCACGCTTCGTTGAACCCTTCTAGACTTTCCATAAGGTAAGGGTGAGTACCTTCCTCCTTTCCCCAGTTAAACTGATTCTCAAGTGACTTTGGGGAAATAATTTTCTGTTGGCTGCTACAGGAATCCTGTGTACTCAATGATACAAGTTTAATTGGCTCTAGGATTTGAGTAATTAGATTGTTATCGAAATCAGCCTCGATCAGATTGGACAGTTGGCTGAGTGCCTTTGGAATTTCAGTTATCTGATTGTTATTGAGGTAAAGCTTTGTCAGATTGGACAGTTGCCCTATTGCCTCTGGGATTTTGGTTATCTGATTTTCACTCAGGTCAAGCCATCTCAGATTCGACAAATGCGCGAAAACCCCTGGGATTTTAGTTATCTGATTCTCATTGAGGTAAAGCTGTGTCAGATTCGATAGTTGTCCGAGTTCCTCTGGGATGGAACCAATCTCATTCTTACTGAGGCTAAGCACTATCAGATTGGACAGTTGCCCGAGTTCCGCTGGAATGGACGTAATCTGATTGTTACGGAAGTAAAGATGTGTCAGATTCAACAGTTGTCCGATGGTTTCTGGGATAGAGGTAATCTGATTGTTGCGGAGGTCAAGCAGTGTCAGATTGGACAGTTGCCCGATGGTTTCTGGGATAGAGGTAATCTGATTGTCACGGAGGTCAAGCACTGTCAGATTGGACAGTTGCCCTATAGTCTCTGGGATAGAGGTAATTTGATTGCTGTCGAGGTAAAGGAGTGTCAGATAGGACAATTGTCCTATCTTCTCAGAGATAGAGGTAATCTGATTGTTATACAGGTAAAGCCCTGTCAGATTCGTCAGTTGCCCAACCGCTTCTGGGATGGAGGTAATCTGGTTGTTACCGAGGCAAAGCCGTGTCAGATTGGACAGTTGCCCTATAGTCTCTGGGATGGAGGTAATCTTATTGCTACTGAGGTAAAGCTTTGTCAGATTGGATAGTTGCCCAACAGCCTCTGAGATTTTTATTATCTGATTCCAACTAAGGTCAAGCCCTCTCAGATTGACCAAGTGCCTGAGTGCCTCTGGGATTTCGGTAATCTGATTCATATTGAGGTCAAGCAGTGTCAGATGTGACAGTTGCCCGATCATCTCTGGGATGAAGGTAATCTGATTTTTATTGAGGTAAAGCTTTGTCAGATTGGATAGTTCCCCGATTGTCTCTGGAATTGTGGTTATCTTATTGTTACCAAGGTGAAGCTTGGTCAAATTGGACAGTTGCCCTATTGCTTCTGGAATTTTGGTTATCTTATTGTTACCAAGGTGAAGCTTGGTCAAATTGGACAGTTGCCCGATCTCTTCTGGGATTTCAGTTATCTCATGGTCACTGAGCTTAAGAACTTTTAAGTTGGTTAATTTAAGAACAGCATCAGGAAACTTAGTTATCCGATATGTCCTTGTTCCAAACTTGTCTGCCTGGTGGTATCCCGACAAATTCAGTTCCGTCAAATTATTCTGGGCTACCATGTCAATTCGTCGCATTGTTTCCTTGCATTCCGTCATATCTTTTGTCTTTCGGTAGAATTCTTTTTATTGTGACAATAATTTTTGTTTGATGGAGAAAGCCAGCAAAAATTAGGAGACGACAGTATTCTGAGCGAGTCATACCAGGTTCAAGCCCTAGACTGGGAAAATTGAGTATCCCCGCCTATCCGTTTATAGAAATGGTGGCTTCCTTTATCTTTCGCAACCTATGCCATCGTTATCTCTATCAAACCCATGTGGGTCTGGCTGTAGTACGCGAAAGCGACGATGAGAAATGTCGCCACAATTCAAATCCGGTGGCGCTGGCGGGATGCACACGTCGGGGTAACTTGGGTCGCAATTATTTCGTGGAGCTGGTGCAGGTCTTTGTGGAGTTGGTGCAGGTCTTTGTGTGGCAGCAGCCGGCTTTACTGCACACTGATTTCTTCTAAAGTCCCAAGGGGGGCAGGGACTATTCTGGCTCCATAGTCCAAGCCGTTGCTGCTGAGCTGAACTCTGAGCTTGTCGCAATTGTTGAGCGCTGGTGCGACAGTTGCTGATGTACTGCTCATAAACCCACGCTTGCCCTTCTTTCAGCAATTGCAGATTAATATTTCTGTCACTGAACACGACTCCAACCGTGCGCCCGTACTGGTCTTTGTCCACAGGGAGAACTTTTACTGGTGTACCTCTCGGAAGAAGCGCACTAAGACGATCGGCTGCCTCTTTTCCTCCCGGTTGATTTCTTTCAGGCGTGTCAACACAAGCCAACCTGACGGTTATGTTTTGCCCGCTGGTGTTGCGGATCGTGAGCGTGTCGCCGTCTCCGATGCTGACCACCTGGGCATTAATAACTTGATTTGGTAATTGAGACACTTGAGCTGTAATTGCTGGGACGATCGGAACGATAAACATTATTAGAGTCCGTTAGTGTTTGTTTGATTAATTGCTGTATTTGCTGCGGTGCTTCGGGCTTCGATCGATCGCTTTGCAGGCAAAGTCACGGATTTTAGATTTTAGATTTTGGATTGCGAATAATCTCGATCGAACCCAGTCCCAGATTTGCTGGCAAGTTGCAGGCAATCGGACTGAAAAGTAAAAATAAGCGTAATTCCCTACCGACTACTGATTAATCAGGGGCATCGGCTATGAGTTTTCATGAGTTTCCATCAGTCCTCATGAGTTTCCATCAGTTTCATGAGTCCTCATGAGTTTCCATGAGTCCTCATGAGTTTTCATGAGTTCTCATGAATTTTCATAAGCTTCGGATATTTCTAATTATGTCTTTTTATGCGATCGCCCATCAACTTTTAGCGGCTGTTACTGGGCAAATTCCACCTTGCCGACGATGGCGTAAGAAATTTAAGTTAGTGGCTGTATCCCTTCTAGCCGTAAGAAATCTACTCCAGTGGACGCAACGGTGCAGCAAAATAAGGCTGAAACTAGCGATCGTCTCCCCACTTTCTCTCATCCCCGACTTTTAGGGTGTTGTCGTAACGCCACGAAAATAGTCTTTTGCTCATCGCCGGTAATTGCGATCGCATTGATGTAGGCAGTATGACCCGTCAATGTTTTAAGTTCTGTACCAGTTGTCAAATCCCACAACTTTAGTGTGTTATCCACCAATTCACCGTAGTGCAGTCTAAAAAAGTGTACGTCCAAGCTGACCCCGACTCCGCCACCTTATCTACTTCCTAAATCTGTCGCGCTTCTTGGGAGTTGTCAACACCAACCCTTCAGATTTTCCTGGTTTAGTTACACCCATCGCAAACTCTCTAGCCTCATCGTTTAATTGCCGTCAACGAGTGAAGACAGAAAAACCCGGACTGCCACCATAGGCTATCCGGGTTTTTTCATTCAATTAGTTTCCCCAGCGAGTGGCGATTACAACAGCTAGAGTAACTGAACACAGATGGTTATCATGAGTTTCCATTCAATTAGTTTCCCCAACGAGTGGGAAGACTGACGTAATCCCAAACCATATTCCCTACCCAGCGCCGTTTCCATTCAATTAGTTTCACCAACAAGTGGGGAGGGAAACTTTATCCCAGCGAGCTAAGCGTTTGGGTTTGAACGAGCCAGAATCGGCTTATGGGTTTCCATTCAATTAGTTTCCCCAGCGAGTGGGGAGCCTAACCCACCACCTAAAAAGAAAATGGATGACAAGTTTCCATTCAATTAGTTTCCCCAGCGAGTGGGGAGGATGACACTGTAAGCACTTACCCCAACCCTAATTTAATTTAGTTTCCATTCAATTAGTTTCCCCAGCGAGTGAGGAGCTGAATCAGAAAAATTTAACTACTTGCTGCCGCTGATAAAGTTTTTCTTGTTTCCATTCAATTAGTTTCCCCAATGAGTGGAGAGTATTCCCGAGAACCTGCCAGAAGGAGTCCAAGAACAAGAGTTTCCATTCAATTACTTTCCCCAACGAGTGGGAAGTACAGGGCGAGTGGCCTATAAAAATTGCGATCATAGATGGAGCCAAGTTTCCATTCAATTACTTTCCCCAGCGAGTGAGGAGGAGCAACTAACAAGCATCTTAAGTAATAAATCGGATCTAGAGTTTCCATTCAATTAGTTTCCCCAACGAGTGGGGAGGCAAAAACTTTCACTGATAGACTGGTCGAAAGCAAATGCGTTTCCATTCAATTAGTTTTTCCAACGAGTGGGGAGCTTGCGCTTGGTGTAACGCTTGCCGTTGCCAATAGTTTCCATTCAATTAGTTTCCCCAACGAGTGGGGAGTCTTCAAGAATACTGTGCCTTGGGTTCAGGACGCATTGTTTCCATTCAATTAGTTTCCCCAGCGAGTAGGGAGAGGCTTATTGTTACGCCAATTGGGGAGTTTTACGAAGATTTGCTGTTTCCATTCAATTAGTTTTCCAACGAGTGGGGAGATTACAAAAACCTCCAGGTTATATAGATGAATGCTGTGAGTTTCCATTCAATTTGTTTCTCCAGCGAGTGGGAAGAATCGGTGGCAGGGGCGGTTGCACCAAACTATTTGGCAATGTTGCCAGGGTTTCCATTCAATTCGTTTCCCGGTGAGTGGGGAGTTTAAATGTTGATGAATGTGGGTTCAATGTAGTTAGTCAGTTTCCATTCAATTAGTTTCCCCAGCGAGTGGGGAGATTACAGCTTATGCTTGTGATAAGTTAAGTAACGTGTTTCCATTCAAGTAGTTTCCCCAGCGAGTGGGGAGGCAGCAAAAAAAAACACCACCGAAGCCAGCCCCGGTTTCCATTCAATTAGTTTCCCCAGCGAGTGGGGAGTTATCGCGCGCAAAAAGCTCAAGAAGAAGAAGCACGAAAAAAGTTTCCATTCAATTTGTTTCCCCAGCGAGTGGGGAGAGTTAACTGGTGGCAATAGCATTTTTGGTCCCCTTCCTGTTTCCATTCAATTTGTTTCCCCAGCGAGTGGGGAGAGTTCGCTGCACAGACCATACCCAGAGCGGGATTCAGCCATCAAATCGACGCACCGCTAAAATATAGCACAGCTAAACGAGAAAAAGCATCGAACTATCAGCCTCAAACTCAATCCCTGCAAAGCATCGACGCACCTCAACCAAACTGTAAGGGTTACAGGAACCAAGCGAGGTGCGTCGATATTGGCTAGATTAGTCTCCTAAACTCAATAGTGTTTTCCGGTCTAAGACTTGAGCTGGTAGATGGAGGCATCGTGAAATGGCATCCTATGTCGGCTCCAGGTCTAATTAACTGGTTCGATCGTCTAGCCGCAACAAGAAACTAATATCAGCCAACCGTAGCCCATTGGTGGAATATAGATGTGTCGTTACTAAGACTGCTGCGCTATCAGTTTTGCTGATTTCATCGGTGTATTGTCTGGCAACTTCTCCTGTTTGTTTACGTGAGAGTGTTACCTACAAGGGATTATACAATTCTTAGCAATGATTTGTTGTTTAAGTCCCCTTAGCTGTACCGATCGGCTAAATCTCTGGCTGCTTGTCGGTGTTTTTCTACCAGACTTGGCGGGGAAAGCACTTGGGCGTTATCCATATATCTGTTCACCCACAGACTGAATTCGTTGAGGGAGCGATCGGGCAAATCGATCTGATAATCCACATAAAGCAGATTGCCAAAACTATCCCTCGGCCCTTCCTTAATCTTTTTTTGTCGCGGATGCCGCCGATCGCCCTCTAGAATAAATCCCACTACCTTCTCAAAAAACCGCACCTTCACTTTTTCCAACTTCAGCGTACCCTGTAATTCAGCCTGTTGTTGCTCTGGCTTGCCCAAGAACAGCCCCCAACCATTTTTTAACAATTTGTGAGCTATTTTCAAACGCTGTTGCTGTGAGGCTAAACCACGCGCTTCTACATCGAGAATTTTGCAGTAGTCGGTAAAGCGATTCACCCGTTCTACGCTTAAGTGTCCGTTGTCGCAAGATTCGCAAATCAGGTACCAGGCGATGTCGTGATAAATCAGTTGCAGAGGCCAGATTCGCCGGAAACGGAGATGGCTTTTACCGTAATAATTGCTTTGGCGGTAAAGTTCGATCGCCTGACCCCGAACGATGGCTGTTTCTACGATGTCTAGTTTGTGAAATAGGGTATTGCGATATTCTTGGCGATCGAGCATTTCTACAGGATCGGTGTAAATTATCGCACGATTTAGGTATTCGCGAACGGGATAAAACAATTGACCTTTGAGCTCGATATCTAATCCGCGTAACCGTTTCGTGAGTTTTTCACAAATTTGGCGGGCTTGGGGATTTCCTTGATATTTGGCTTGAGATGCTATTGCTTGAAATGCGAATAGTAGTTCGTCGCGATTCATTGCACCAGTGCCGAGATAATATCCGAAGCGATACATTCGTTTGTCAAGGATTCCGTAGTGGCGCAGAGTTTCTAAATCTTTGCGAATCGTAGGAATTGCAGGATAGTTTTCTGGAAAATCGATGCTGGACTCGGCGGCAACTTTCTGTAATTGAGATTGAACTTCTAGCAAAGCATCGTGATATTTACTGTCGGATGCTTCCGTGTCGGAGTGTCCGACACCCGGATGGTTTACCAAGGTGGCGATGAGGAGCATGATGCGATCGAACGTTAGTTTGTCGGCATAGGGGTGGGGAGTTGGTTTTTTTGCCATGATGGGGGTAAGGCGGGTAAAAGTCAAGGAAAAGACAATATTGACACAAAAATATAGAAAAATCTCAAAGCCATTACTTAGGTAGCTGTAGGTTTTTCAAGAGATTTGATAAATATTGTAAATTGCGAGACTCGAAGCTGGCTCGGCTGATATATTGAGTGGAATCGTTAGCGAATAACAGCAATGTCAACATTCTGGCAAGCCAAAATTTGGGGATTGATGCACGATCCAGTCCTCAAGTCGCTGCATCGAGACATGAGTCGGGAGGGAGGATGGGGACAGTTGCAGTGCATGGAGGGCTGGAAGTCTCCGAAAGAACCCGCAACTCATTCCCAAACCAATTTGAATGGAACTTGGCTGAAGTATGTAGGATTGTGCGATTTGATCGCAGCCGCCAGCGATCGGACTACTGTTGGTAGACTGCCGCCGGAATATAGTGCCGTACTCTATGACAATCAAGGGTTACAGCTACGCCACTTGTTATCGGGAAAAGCACAAACTTTGATTTTAGAACAGTGGCACCACCGGATTATCGATCGTGATCGCGCGGAATTTTTAGATTGGGTTGAACAAACTGCACTCGATCCTATTAAAGAATGGAAAGATCCGCAAAAAGTATTTTGGTGGTTGTGGCGGTGTTATACACAGGCACTTTCTACCTCTTTGGGAGCAGCAACAGATGAGCCGTGCATTCATTTATTGCCCGCAGAAACGCGCATTCCCGATGCTTCTTTATGGAGTCACGTTACTATGACTTCTGCTTTAGCTGGAGGATTAGCAGGGTATTCCGACAATCTAGAAGATTATCCGAAAAAAGGCGATCGCAATTGGCCACGATCCCGCCCTCATGTCGCTACTTTCAGCTTTACCCCCGTACAAGAATTAATCAAATCCAGCCGCAAAATGCGAGATTTTTGGGCTGGTTCCTGGCTGCTGCACTATCTTTCTGCCAAAGTTTGTTGGGCGATCGCCCAGAAATACGGCCCCGATACTCTGCTTTACCCTTGTTTGTACGCCCAACCGCTAATTGACCACTGGCTATTACAAAAATATCCCGATTTTCAAGAGTGGATTAAACAGCCGCCCCAGCCAGTTTTGGAGCAACAATTACTCACAGCAGGATTTCCCAATGTCTTAGTAATGATCTTGCCTAATAACGATCAAGGTGCAGAAGCAACCAGCGGCAATCCAGTACGCGCAGCTATGGCTTATGCCGAAGCAACGCTTCATCAAGAATGGAAAAACATCGGGCAAAAAGTATTAGCTTTCCTGCAAGCCGACAAAACAAAAGGCGGCGAACAGTGGCGCAATATCAATTCCAAAACTTGGGAGGGCTGGTTAAAAACACAGTGGCAGACATACTGGACTGCACTGCCGATCGGTTCTTCTGATGCTGAACTACATCATTCTCCCCGCAAAGAAACTGAGTACAAAGCATGGATTCAGAAGCAAAATGACTTTGCTAATCCGCATCCAGCATTATTTATTAGACCGGAATACAATTTTATCGAAGCTGTATTTAGAAACACATCTCCCAAGTCGCAACAAAACCCCTCAGAACCGGAAACCAGAGCAGAATTTAGAGCCAAACAGCCTAATATGAATGCAGGCTCGTGGTGGGCGAGTATTTTTGACTCCCTTCGCTTCAGTCTCAATGCTGTTAAAAATTCTAGAACTTGGCAACTGCCTACTGCATTTGGTCCCCGTTCTACGGTTTCAGGAATAGGATCAGCCGTACATTCCACCTATAATTCCAAACACAATGATTGGGCTACGGAGGAACAAACTAGGGAATTTTGGTCTTATGATATGGGGTTATTCGACGGCATTGAACAACTCAATGCCACCGAAATCGTCAAGCGGGGTTTGCACCAAATTTTGCTCAAAGAACTGTTTCCAGGGGAATCCGAAAAGCAGCGGGGTAAAATACCTGTTCTTTATCCCGATTTGAGTTCGGGTGTAGCTGGCTGGCTGCGAACTATGGAAGCAGCAGGGAACCAGCAAGCTATTGATTACTTTTTGGAATCTTGTGCAAAAGTTGTCAATAAATTTACATGGACAAATGACGGTAAATATGCACCAGCTAATTTACCTTGGGGCATTCCTTGGATAGCCAAAAATCACAGTAATTGGTACAATCCGCGTTTGCTGAATGCTGGCTGGTTGATTGATGATTATCACCCAAAAAGCGATCGTCCTGACCAACTATTCACTCCCATTGAAAAACAAAAAGCGAAACGAGAAGAGTTGAGGAAACTGCGAGAATTCATTTCTCGATCATTTCCCCCTGGTAAGAATCCAACAGATTGGTACGTCTTAGCTGCTGGCGATGGCGACAGTATGAGTGAGTGGCTCAAAGGTACAAAGCTAAAAACATATAACCATTATCTTCCTGATGCTTTGCACCACAAGATTAATCAAATGCCGGAGCACTTCCGGGAGCCATTTCAAGAGTTTCTGGAAGTGCAAAAGCGCATGGGTCCAGCTACTCACAGTGCTTTGAGTCGTGCTTTGCTAGATTTTTCTAATCAATTAGTCCCGTATCTCACTGAACAGCGCTACGCGGGACGTTTGATTTACGGCGGTGGTGATGATGTTTTAGCCTATACAAATCTCTGGGAATGGGATAAGTGGCTGTGGGATATTCGCCAGTGTTTCCGAGGGGATAAAGATCCTTTGGGGGATTTAGACGAGCAAAAGCGAGAATTTGATAACGAAGGAGATTACTGGCGCTGGAATGGTGGCGAATTACCTGAAACTTTATCAAGTCGCCCTTTATTTACAATGGGACACAAGGCGACGATTAGTTTTGGCATTGTCATCGCTCATCATTCAGTACCTTTGGCAATCGCTTTGGAGAACCTTTGGGAAGCTGAAGATAAAGCCAAGAAGCACAAATCACCTGATGGTCAACAAAAAGATGCTGTACAAGTTCGCATTCTCTACGGTAATGGTAACATTTTGCAAGCTACCAGTAAGTTTGATGTGTTTCCTCAATGGCAAAAACTGGTTGCTCTTGATTTAGATAGCGCAATTTTTGAGCAAGCTGCCACTATCTGGAGCCAACATCCTGCACCGATATATGAGGCGATTGAGCCTTGGACAAATGCGTTTTGTAGTCGCCGAGAAGCTTTCAAAGGCGATGAATTAATGCAGAAACAATTTCAAAAATTATTAACGCAATTTTTGCAAGGATTATGGCAGACAACAGAAGCCGGAACCGAGTGCGATCTGCAAATTAACAACTGGCTGAAGCTCGCTGCCTTTCTTATCCGCAATCGCGACATCAAAGTAGGAGGTGAGTCTCAATGAATTGGTACACAATTACTCCTCTTGACGTGTTATTGTTCAGGGATGCCAAACCCTTTACGCCAGGAGCAAGAGCCTGGGCAAGTAGCACTTTTCCTCCCAACGGACATACCATTGCCGGTGCCTTGCGGAAACTGCTAGGAGACAAGACAGGGTTGCAAATTACTGGCCCGTTTCTGTGTCGAGACGAAAGCCTTTATTTCTCTCGTCCCATCGGGTTTGTCGGCTCAATTCCCCTCGTGCCTTTAGCGTGGGATAAAAACTCTAACTTACAGCAAGCCTTGTGGGATAAACAACAGCCTTGTCCTTTGGTAAAAACTTCGGCTCGCAACAAGGAGGATGAACGCAAAGATGAGGAAATTGGTAATTACAAATTCAGGGAATATTTGCCATTTACAACTGTAGAAAACTATTTACACTCTGGTAAAATTAACAGAGGTGACTGGCTGACAGAAGACAAAACAAAAACAGAAATTGAACCTTGGTTAGTTGAAACTCGCTCGCACAATGCCCTTCAAGAAGGCACGCGACAAGTCGAAGACGCTGACGGGTATTTTGTCGAAAATGCGATTCGTTTAAAAGAAGGTTGGAGTTTGGCGATCGGTCTCACCCTCAATGAAACAGATAAAACCATCCCAATACCAGCAATAATTCAATTAGGCGGTGAAGGACACCGGGCTATCTTGCAGCGTGTAGAAGCCTTAGATAACCAATGGAAAAGGCTCAAAAAGTTATCCAAAGATAACTTCGATCAACGTGGCAAATCAATAGCCTATCTCGTCACTCCTGGAGTATTTGAACGCCGGGAGAGTAATAATAACCGTCAATCCGTGTGTCGTGCGTGGCCCTCGGAATGGAAATTAGCTCATGCAGTTAATAGCAATCAAACAATTGGGCCATTAGTCAGCGTTTCAACTGCTAGCGCACTGCCAATAAGCTGCCGCATTCGAGCCAAAGATGCGCCTGAAAACAGTATTCCAGCACCCCAAGTGTTTGCCGCGCGTCCCGGTAGTTTGTATTACTTGAATCAACCGGAAAAGTTGTTTCAGGAGGATACAGAAACTAAGGTGCGCGTTTGGCGGCAGTTAGGTTACTCGGAATTGTTGTGGATTAATTACAAGGAAGAAAAATAATGACAGACTTTCGGATTGGATATTTGTACAGTCTTGCTCCCATTCACTGTGGCGGAGAAGGTGATTTGGGCAATATTTTAGAAATTGCCCGCGAAGTTCACACCAATTTTCCATACATTCCTGGTTCCTCATTGCGAGGAAGTCTCAGAGATGAAGTAACCCAATTGAACCCAAATGATGCTAATGCCCTATTTGGTAAAGAATTGAATGGGGACGGACAGATGGGAGTCCATCAAGTTTGGTTTGGCGATGCTCGCTTGCTGTGGGTTCCTATGCGAACAATGTCTAGCGGAAATCGAGATGTTTTTACTTGGGTAAGTTGCCATTCTTTAATTCGCGATCACGCTTTAATTGCCAAGTTACCGGGGGCAATATTTCCCGATCGCCCTGTTGGCACTCAGCCTGGAAATTACATGGTTGCTGATGCTCAACTGCAAGTTATTGCAATGAACGATGACCAAAAAAAGGCGATCGCACTTGCTGGAACTTGGCCGGATTCTCTCGAAAAATCAGTGAAACCAACTTGGGAAAAAAGCTGCATAGTTTTGCCAGATGCAGATTTCCAAGTTTTGATGGAACACTGTTTGTGGACGCAGATCCGCAACAAAATTCAAGAAGGAAGCCAAGGGGCGACATCAGAAGGTTCGGCCGAGGTATTTTGGACAGATATCTGCATTCCTCGCGATACGATTTTGTACTACGCTTGGGGTTACAGCTTGCTCAAAAATAACCCAGTTACATCCGAACAACATGAGTTATTAATGAGCGCAGTACAAGGACTAATTCAAGTTGGCGGTCAAGCCAATGTCGGGCGGGGCTGGGCGCAAAGTTGGGTAGCCGATAGCGCCGTGCCAAAAGCTATTCAATCATCTGAACAATCTGATAAAAATACTACGGCTGTAGGGAGTTAATCATGAGTAAAAAACTAAAATCATCTCAGTTTTTCAAAGGTGCAAAGCCCGCCCAAAACTCAGAAAATACTGCTCAGGAAAAAGTTCCTAATACTGCCACGAATTCTAATCCGGTAATTAACCAAAATCTAGTAATAGCTAATCCGCAAAGTTCACAAAAAAGTTCAGCCGTGGTTCAGCCAGAACAAATGAGTTTAACTGCTCATCAGCACATTCAAGAATACTTGAAAGCTGCGAATAAAGCCCATATTGAAAAAGAAGACTTGAATGCTGTATTGCGGCTGTCGCAGCACTTGCGCGTCTTTGGATTGCTTTCTGCTGTTGGCTACTTGAATCAATCCAACGCTCAAGAAAATAATGAAACTCGCAAGCGAACAGTGCCAGTTTGGGGGTTGCTTTTAGGGCAAATGTTGGGGAAAAAAAATGCCAGCAATGCTCTAGAGCGCCTGGAGTTGATGGAAACAGTTGTAGAAATGGCTAGGCAAAATCCAGGGGAATATATGGCAGCTTGGCGCAAGTCTCTAATATTAGCTGAACAGTGGAATTTTTGGGCAAGAGCTTACACAAAGGGGGAATAAATGTACGCTGGAAATCAATTAATTCAACTGCTGCAAAAACAGCATCAAGCTAGAGGTAATTCTGATTTATTTCAAATAGGCACATTTACCATTCAGTGGCGGGCTAAAGTCGGTTCTTTCCCCCATCCAGACGGAGAAACAATCGTCTCTGCGGGCGAACCGTGCGGCGCGTGGCGTCCGCGTCAAGGGAGACCTGAAGATAAGCGAAATGTGGAGAAAAATTTGCAAGAGTTGCCAACATTACCGCTCAATGGCTATATTCCAGGGTCGGGAATTCGCGGGTTAGTGCGATCGTGGGCAAAACAGCGCCCACAAATTCAACAGAGAATGCGCGAATTGTTGGGCTATCAACAGGATAATACTATCAGCGCTGGCAAAATTGAATTTTTAGATGCTTGGCCGAAAGAACCGACTAAACTAACTCTTGATATCGTCAATCCTCAAGAACCATTTCAAGTTTTTCACGAAGGACAAAGCACTCCGCTGTCATTTTATGCCTTGGGTGATGGAGAAAATACGATCGAGCTAACTGTTGCTATTCGAGGCATTCCGGGCAAAGCAAATGCTGCTGAAGTGGCAGAAGTTTGGGGATGGGTGCAGCAAGCTTTAACGCTTTACGGTGTCGGAAGTCGCACTGCTTCGGGTTATGGCGCGATGATCGCATCTCATGACATTTCTAAACCAACTCTTGACCCCAACTATGCTGGCAAAACATTTGATTTTAGCCTTTACAGTCAGGGATGCTACGGGGCTGATTCTCCCCGTCCAGGTCATAGCGGTGAAGTTGAATTGCGCCCTTCTCACTGGCGCGGGTGGTTGCGCTCGTGGGTTTTGCGGTTTTTGTTGGGAGTAATGTCAGAAGTTAATGCCAAAAAAACATTAGGTGAATTGTTCGGAGTTTTGGAACCTGATAGTTTCAAAGGGTGCGTTAAAATCCAAATGATTAAAGGAGAAATTTGGGGCGAGATATCTAACAACCAACCTAAATTTTACACTTGGAAAGGTAAGTTACAAATTAGCGCACCTAAAGATATCTTGAGCAAAATTATTCTGCCCGTAATTCGATTTGCAGTTATGGTAGGCGGTGTTGGCCGAGGATGGCGCAGGCCCTTGCATATCTTTGTCATGAACAACGGTAGAGATGCTGCGAGAGGCACTTATTTAAGCTTAACTCACCAAGTCAAAAATCCCGATACTCAAAGAATGCAAAACAAGCTTTACGGCTTAGGTTTGAATCAGTCAGCTTGGACAAAAACTTATCAGGATTGGCTGAATGCCGTTCAAGTTCAATGGCCAAACAGATTTAGTCAGGGTCAAAATCCCAAAGCGGAAGTTTTTTCACCAACAACTTGTGCTGTTTATATTCTGCCCGACCCCGATGAAGAGCCTGTAGACAAAGAAAACCAGGAATGGAGTCTTACCAATCCTGTGAATACTCGCGGTTGTGGCATGAATTTAATTTACCAACCGAAGTACAAAAGAAAGAGTGATGTAGGTGGCGATGCAGGTAATGGCAATGCTCACTGTTCTTGGGCAAGTATCAAGCGGGTTAATGTTTCCAATAAAAGTGTAGGAAGCAAATGTCAAGAGGTTGTCTGTCTGTTTATGGGCGGACAAACTCCCCTATCAACTCATCTTCGCACTGACTTTCTTAAAGAGTTAGCCAAAATTTTAGATGCCGTTCATATATTTGGCGTTCAACCGCCGAGTTCCTAATTTATTTTTCCGTAGGGTGCGCCGTGGCGCACCTTACCAACTGTCCCAGTAAAAATCCTAACAAATTATTCAGGTAACAACAATGGCAAGCAGCATCGTTCTCTCCTTCGTCGGTCAACAAGACCCCTACTCCGAAAATACCAGCCAAGAAGGTTCGATCGCCACCCTGATCCGCCACCTTCTCGACCAAAACTACAGCCTTCGCCGCGTCATTCTCCTTCACACTGAAGATGTGGCTCAAAAAGCTAATGATACCAAACATTGGCTGCAAGACAAACCTTTTAACCTCCCAGAAGAAAGCATCGAATTAGTCCCCGTTGGCGCAGAACTTTCCACCGATCCCGTCAGTCTATTATTAGCAGTTCAAGAAGCTCGAAAAGGTCTAGAAAAAGCAGTTCCCTTCTTAAGTAAACAAGATAGATTAGAATTTAATGCTTCCTCTGGAACGCCTGTTATGAAAACTTCCTGGAGCCTTTTACAAGCAGCGGGATATGCTCCACATAGTTCAGTTTGGCAAGTGCGAAATCCTAGAGAAATGAAAGAGGGGCAGCCTCGCGTTTTTCAAACTAATGTCGATACTTTAAAAAATGAATTTGATTTCAAAGTTGTCAAGCGACAACTTGAAGATTATAATTATAGTGGCGCTTTAGTCACTATCAAAGATAGTAATCTTTCCATCCCGCTGATTATTGGTTTACTTGAGTACGGTCAGTATCGTCTCGCTTTTGACTTTAACCGGGCTTTTAACGCTATCCAGCCTTTTGTTAATCATGTGGAACCTGAATTCATTTCAGAAATCAGCAGTCTCCGTCAAAAAAATCGAATAGCCCTGTTTAAAGAAGTTTATTTCAAAGCTCTAACTAAGCTGGAAAATCAGCAATATGCGGATTTTTTGGTAGACGTATTCAGGTTTCAAGAAGGATTCCTCCGCTTTTTAGTAGAAACTAAATTGGAATTTAACTTGCCAGAAAAGTTTACAGATACGCTCAACTTTTGGAACAGCATTAAACAAGTCGATGCTGGAAAAATTAACGATTTTCTAAAAAACTATACCCTGCCCAGTGGTGGAAAGCTTAAGAATTTAGAAGGGTTTCCCTCCCGTCTGGTGCTGATGGCAATTTTGGAATACTATCAGCCCGAGTTTGGTAAATTGTTGGAATCTCTCCGACAATTAAACGATTATTGCGAACAGCGCAACCGCTGCGTCCACAGTTTTGAAGGGGTTTCGGAACTAGAAGAGGCAGGAAAAATTGTTAAGATATTGCGGGATATTTTGCAGCAAAAAATAACCGTGCCGGAAAAGAATCCGTTTAATGTTCTTAACAGTAAAATCTTTTCTTTACTGACCAAGTGTTTGCATAGCTAATGGCAAATTAGTGAGACGCGATCGCCCGTTACGAACTCCAAATATTATATCGATCGCCTACCAATAAATCTGCCATAGCTTCACCCATCCGCCACGGGTTTTAAACCCCAGGCGGACTAAGGGACTTAACTAAAATTGTACTTTTAGCGTGCATCTACAGCCAAACTTTACCATCCATGTTCAACACAAAATAGCACAAATATGTACATCACATCTCGCGCCTCCACAATCCGCAACTTTTCCCTCGCAGCCGTCAACGGCACTATCACTCTCATCATTCTCCTCATCGCACCCCTGGGATTAGCTGCCGTAATCTCTAACACATTCCTTGTCACAGTAGCCACTTTTTTTGCATCGACAATCGCCGACCAAATCGTTCGCTATCTCCAACCTTCTCGCACCCAAGAAATCCAAACCTTAGAATCTACCCCAGAATCGTCGCAAATTAGCCCGCGCCGTGATTCCCAAAATTTAGACAGATAACCAACAATTTTGCAGCGGCGGGTTTATTGCTTATGCGTACCGTCTACATTTCTCAGCCCGGTTGTTACGTTTCCTTGCACCAAGAAATGCTGGTCATCAAAAAAGGCGAATCTGTACTCGGTGAAATTCAGCTTCCTCTCCTCGAACAACTGCTGATTTTTGGTCAATCTCAAGTCACGACTCAAGCAATTAGGACTTGTCTATGGCGGAATATTCCCATCGCTTATCTTTCCCGCATGGGTTACTGTTACGGGCGGATTCTTCCCATTGAACGCGGCTACCGCCAACTTTCTCGCTACCAGCAACAGTTGTGTTTTGCAGAACGTTTGCAGGTGGCCAGACGCATCGTGCAAGCTAAGCTGAAAAATAGCCGCGTTATCCTGATGCGACAGCAGCGACGACAAGCTTCTGATGTCATTGCTTTTGCGATCGACTGTTTGGAACATTTAATCAAAAAAGCTGGGGAAGCTGAAACTATTGAGAAGTTGATGGGGATGGAAGGTGCGGGGGCTGCTCAGTATTTCTCGGCTTTTGAAGAGTGTTTGAGCCATCCTGATTTTGTGTTTGTCGGCAGGTCGCGCCGTCCTCCTGGTAATCCCGTTAATGCTATGCTCAGTTTTGGCTATCAAGTTCTCTGGAATCATTTGTTGAGTTTGATCGAATTGCAAGGTTTAGATCCGTATTCGGCTTGTTTGCATCAGGGAACGGAACGCCATGCAGCTTTGGCTTCGGATTTGATTGAGGAATTTCGGGCACCTATTATTGATTCGTTAGTTACTTATTTAGTCAACCGCCGATTTGTGGATGCTGGCAGCGATTTTGTCTACAGTAACGGCGGTTGTTACCTAAATGATACTGGCAGGCGCAAGTACCTGAAAGCTTTTTTAGAACGCATGGAGGAGGAAATTGAAACTGACTCTGGCAAGCAGCCTAAGTGGGATTTACTGAATCAACAAATCAAAGCCTACAAACAGTTTGTTTACAACCCAACCGAGCTTTACAAACCTTACCAAATTCGTTAAGCCGTGCTTTTCTACGTGGTGATTTACGATATTCCCGACAACAAACGGCGCTCTAAAGTACATGATTTGTTGGAAGGTTACGGGACTTGGGTGCAGTATAGCGCTTTTGAGTGCGTACTCAGTCGAGCTAAGTTTGATGAATTACGATCGCGAGTTGAGCAAAAGGTAAATCTCGAAGAGGATAGCATCCGGTTTTATCCGGTGTCGCGCCATACTTTGGGACAGGTGGAGGTTTTGGGAGTGGGAGCGCCGGTGACAAAAGCACCGGGGTCAGTGATTATTTAGCTAATGCTGCGAGGCTGGCAGTAAATTCACTCAAACGACCTTTTTCCGTCGCGAGCCTCGCTACATTACTGGGTAAGGGTTTCAGCGATTATTTTAAGCCAACACAGGTTTAAGTTTCACAAAAAATATCTGAGCCTCGCAAAGGGCCTCTAGACACCTTGCGCTGTCTTGGGTGTATCATAGAGGACTCCCCACTCGTTGGGGAAACTAATTGAATGGAAAGATCAACTACTACTGTAGTGTGATGAGACGTGTCTTGCCTCCCCACTCGTTGGGGAAACTAATTGAATGGAAAGGCAAGTGTCATGATTGGTTTTTCCTTAGTTTTTGATCTCCCCACTCGTTGGGGAAACTAATTGAATGGAAAGTTGTGCGGGCTTTCAAACCTACCCACATCTGGGATATCTAACTCCCCACTCGTTGGGGAAACTAATTGAATGGAAAGACAGTGGCGAATGAGTCACCAACTACTACACCAACAGGACTCCCCACTCGTTGGGGAAACTAATTGAATGGAAAGTAAACGTGCGATTTCCGTGACGCCTGATAATTTTTCCTCTCCCCACTCGTTGGGGAAACTAATTGAATGGAAAGAATGGCAGACTTTGTATTGGTGAACCAGTTAGTTGTTGTCTCCCCACTCGTTGGGGAAACTAATTGAATGGAAAGTTAAACAGTTTATTCAAAATGCTTGTGGAAACAACATTTCCTCCCCACTCGTTGGGGAAACTAATTGAATGGAAAGTGCATTCAGTCCTTGTTTAAATTCGGTTTCTTCGCTGTCATCGGCCTCCCCACTCGTTGGGGAAACTAATTGAATGGAAAGTAATTCGTTTTTCGAGTGCGCGAACTCTTACTTGTACCTCCCCACTCGTTGGGGAAACTAATTGAATGGAAAGATTTTCTGAAGGAGGGGGAGATTCCATTTATAGGTAGCTCGCTCCCCACTCGTTGGGGAAACTAATTGAATGGAAAGCCTCAATAAATTCAATTGCTTCTGTTGCAGTCGAGTCTCCCCACTCGTTGGGGAAACTAATTGAATGGAAAGCAGCTAAGTTCAAGTTATTTATTTCAGGCAAAATAACTTCTCCCCACTCGTTGGGGAAACTAATTGAATGGAAAGGCAAAAGAAGCGATAGCTGTCAGTTGATTGATGAAATACTCCCCACTCGTTGGGGAAACTAATTGAATGGAAAGCGTAAACCGCTCCGAAGCGACTGTTAGCTTTACCGCTTCCCTCCCCACTCGTTGGGGAAACTAATTGAATGGAAAGATGCCATAAGATTCTCGTCAGCCTTGGGCTTCGCACTCCCCACTCGTTGGGGAAACTAATTGAATGGAAAGCCCGTGTACGTCCCGGTCTGCCGGATACTAGGTAATACTTGTCCGTAACTCCCCACTCGTTGGGGAAACTAATTGAATGGAAAGTCTAAGTAGCCGATCGCTACCTCCTTTGAGAAGAATCTCCCCACTCGTTGGGGAAACTAATTGAATGGAAAGTTGGCATAAACTACGCCAAGATGTGTGTTTACGCTGATGGCTCCCCACTCGTTGGGGAAACTAATTGAATGGAAAGTAACTTGATTGCCGGGGCGAGGTTGCGATTGTGGACTCCCCACTCGTTGGGGAAACTAATTGAATGGAAAGATTGCTCGCTTCTCATATCGGGCATGAGTACGATCGCGCCTCCCCACTCGTTGGGGAAACTAATTGAATGGAAAGGTGCACGTCTTGAGATATCAGGGAGATTTATTCTCTCCCCACTCGTTGGGGAAACTAATTGAATGGAAAGTTTCGGCAGACCGATCGCGCCAATACTCACCTTTGATAAACTCCCCACTCGTTGGGGAAACTAATTGAATGGAAAGTAACGATTACTTTGTCGCCAATTACTTTTATTTCCACGTCGCTCCCCACTCGTTGGGGAAACTAATTGAATGGAAAGCCTGTTCCAAACAAAGAATCAAATTGCAT
The DNA here is from genome assembly GCF_036705285.1 of Microcoleus sp. B4-C1. Taxonomy (NCBI): domain Bacteria; kingdom Bacillati; phylum Cyanobacteriota; class Cyanophyceae; order Oscillatoriales; family Microcoleaceae; genus Microcoleus; species Microcoleus sp. B4-C1. Next base: position 97,338 of record NZ_JAUBUC010000005.1, read on the forward strand.
AATCATTCTCCCCACTCGTTGGGGAAACTAATTGAATGGAAAGCCACCAATATTGTCTTGATACGCCCGGTACAGCAAAAATCTCCCCACTCGTTGGGGAAACTAATTGAATGGAAAGATTCGTGCTGCGTAGCATTGAAAGTATCCGATCAAAATCTCCCCACTCGTTGGGGAAACTAATTGAATGGAAAGTTGTTCTGTTAATCTGGTTTAAAATATAGTACAACCCTCCCCACTCGTTGGGGAAACTAATTGAATGGAAAGTTTTGTCATGCTTTTTATCATCGCAGTTATTCGCTTTGTGCACTCCCCACTCGTTGGGGAAACTAATTGAATGGAAAGTGTATTTCTAGTAGGTTCCAGGGTTCGATCGTCAGCACTCCCCACTCGTTGGGGAAACTAATTGAATGGAAAGAAGCTCGACTCTTTTTGTTCGCCAAACTTGCGAATTTTTCGCATTGAACTCCCCACTCGTTGGGGAAACTAATTGAATGGAAAGTGCTGATGGCAGGAGAGAAATACACTCACCAGTATCGCTCCCCACTCGTTGGGGAAACTAATTGAATGGAAAGTTTTAGTGCTAAACCTATTAGGGTTGAGAATATTTTGACTCCCCACTCGTTGGGGAAACTAATTGAATGGAAAGTGCTTTTTTATCAAAACCTTTGTGCGATTCATGAATTGTAAACCTCCCCACTCGTTGGGGAAACTAATTGAATGGAAAGCATAAGTACACTTGACCGTCTACTACTTCCTTTATACTCCCCACTCGTTGGGGAAACTAATTGAATGGAAAGTTGACTGTAAAATGTGAGCGTAAATTGTGAGTAACACTCCCCACTCGTTGGGGAAACTAATTGAATGGAAAGTTATTCTCTTTAGCTCTTTGGCTATCAGTAGCTTATGTCTCCCCACTCGTTGGGGAAACTAATTGAATGGAAAGTTTAAAACCGCTGGTATTTTGTACTGGAATTCTAACTCCCCACTCGTTGGGGAAACTAATTGAATGGAAAGTTGTTTACCGCCGGCGTGATAGCCTTTGTCAATCGCCGGTACGCTCCCCACTCGTTGGGGAAACTAATTGAATGGAAAGTTTTTGCCGAATTTCCTTGCTGAATTCTCAAAAAGTTTACTCCCCACTCGTTGGGGAAACTAATTGAATGGAAAGTTGACCTATAAAATTAAACTTAACCATATTACTCCCCACTCGTTGGGGAAACTAATTGAATGGAAAGGAGAACCAGGCACTTAGTATTTCCGCTCGATAAGGCTCCCCACTCGTTGGGGAAACTAATTGAATGGAAAGAAATTTCCTTTTTGCTCAACGAATCCGTAAAAATCTCCCCACTCGTTGGGGAAACTAATTGAATGGAAAGTAGGGATTCTAAGCTGTCTAAAATAGCCTGAATTCCCTCGCTCTCCCCACTCGTTGGGGAAACTAATTGAATGGAAAGACTGTTGGAGTTGCCGAAAACTCCACCGCTGGCGTTTCACTCCCCACTCGTTGGGGAAACTAATTGAATGGAAACAATTAAACGGCCCTGGGCGTTGACCAGAACAACTTCGTACAAAGCTAGAGTTCCCTTAAGACAGTCAGCATGATATCTCCCCACTCGTTGGGGAAACTAATTGAATGGAAACATGAGATATTTAGTAGGTATAACTTCTTTTCTCTTATCCTCCCCACTCGTTGGGGAAACTAATTGAATGGAAACAGCTTTAAGGTCTGTCATTTGAATTTCTAGTTGTTCTCCTCCTCCCCACTTGTTGGGGAAACTAATTGAATGGAAACATTATAGTCATTGCCGCTTCTAACTCTGGGTCATCTTCTCCTCACTCGTTGGGGAAACTAATTGAATGGAAACCCGGTGTCAGAAATCTTGGCATACCTCACCGTCCATGTCCTCCCCACTTGTTGGGGAAACTAATTGAATGGAAACCAAGCGGACTTGAATCCGTAGCGGGCGATCGACTCAATAACTCCCCACTCGCTGGGGAAACTAATTGAATGGAAACGCTAAAACAAAATTCGTGGAAGTCTTCTATTAATGCGACAGTTTAAGGGCAACCATAAATAGCTGTTGACAAAAGACTAGATTTCTAATAGCCTAGTTTTGGGGGGATGCCTTTAGGGGACGCCTCTACCGCATAGAGTAACGTCTTTAAGGCATCGTCCTATCCCCCAGCCGAAGGGTTACGGCACTGTCTAGCAAGTTAACTTGTCACTTGCTAGAAATACATAGCTAAGACAAAGTGTGTCGAAGTCTTCTATTAATGCGGAATCGAAGGAGGCTTCGACTTCACACGACACCGCAAACAGAAATTAAAAAATCAGAGCCTTCTGTAGTGCTAAAAGCTCTAAGTTTTCAACCTCTGGAAAACTTCAAACACAAACTTTTACAACTCAAATTTCAGCAATTAATCCGAATTGCGAAGGATTAACAAGCACAAAAAAAGCCCCATAATCGGGGCGGGTTTATTATATTGTTGGTTTCTGACATAGAGGGTTGGTGAAACTAGCCTCTACGAGAATTGGGGCAGACACGATCGCTTATTATGGAGTCACCAAAACCCGATCGTCCGCTGTTTTGACAATCTCAGGATTCTGCAAACCTAAATCTTGTAAAACTGGTTGAATGGAAAAAACCGATCGCAGCTACGGAAATTAACGCTAATTAAATGGAAACGGGCGATCCTCAAAGTTCAAGAGATACCAAGTTTTCATTGGAAGCTCCCCACTTGTTGGGAAAACTTCTGTTTCTTAACCCAGTCAATTCCTCCGAGCGATCACCACCTTCCAAGTACAGCGATCGCCATCAATATCCAAAGAATCCTTATCCCTCAATCTCTTTCAAACCATCCTCCAACAGCATCCGCACAATATCCACTTTCTTGCGCCCTGTCCTGGCTGCCAGCATCGACAGTTTACGGTGCAGAGTTTCGGACATATCCACAGTAAACCTGACCGTAGCTTCTTTATCGGGTGCTTGCAGTTTACTCATAAGGCTACGCTCCTTTGATTGAATAGGTACAGGTTCTGGTGCTGATACTGGTGGCTGCGGTGGTGTTGCGACTGGCAATGCAGCTTCTGGTGTTAGAGATGCTGTGGGCGTTGGTGGTGGCGATACAAGTTCTGGGGGCGTTGGTGATGCAGCTTCCGGTTCTGTTGGTATGAGTGCAGCTTCCCGATCGCCAAAAACAAATTCTTCGATCGCGCTACCGAGTGGTTTGCGTTTCTTGGTACTCATGTCAGCGCTCCCATGATTTCCTTAAACAATCGGCTGTACTCTTTACCAGAATCTTTGCCAGGTTGACCGCCCAAATCCCACACCGTAGCTGCTTGCCCCCCAGAATCAGCAATCACTTGTTTTTGATGAACGACTGATTTGAACACTTTCTGGAAAATTGACAAAAGGATTCGATCGCTCTGGCTAAGCTCCTGAGCCTGGAAAATATAGATAGCTTTTTCTAGACTTCAATCATCTAAACATTCAATCATCTAGACATTCAGATGAACTCAGGATTAAACCTACGATCGTAACAATCGCCTCATTCAAGGCGGAGTCGGGAAAACTACCACAGCGCTGCATTTGACGGCTTACTTGCAAAGCGCCCGCTTTGTTGCTAGATGACGACCTCAACCGCAGTGCGTTGGATTGGGCAGCGCGGGGTTCCTTGCCGTTCAAAGTAGTAGATATGACGGATGACAACCCCGTTAAAACCCATACTAAGAATTGATTGTGCTATAGTAGCACACACAGGCATACCTTAGAAAAAATAGCGCCGCTTACAGTATGCCTTTAAAGCACAGTAACGGCATACTCCGGTCAGCATCTTTTCCATCCCGAACCAGAGCCAATGGCAACCAAGAACATCAGAATTGTGGGCTATTTGCCACCCGACTACCACCAAAAGTTGCGCGACTACATGGTAGAGCAATCTCTAACGGAAAGTGCCGCGCTCGCCAAAATCATCAAGCAATTCTTTGAAGCAGTCCCAGCGCTCTCGGCCGAAACGGTAGCTTCCGAAACCAGGGAAACTTTCGCCCAACTGCGATCGGAAATTGCCGATTTACATGGGCGAGTCGCAGCTTTGGAAACAGCAGAAATTCAACGCCAATTCAATAAAACTTCTCCCAAAAACTTTGGAGCAGAACAGCCACAAATAACACTGCGCCCCCTGAAAGCTGCTGACCTAGCAAAACGGTTGGGAGTAAGTGCCGAAACTATTGAAAGTGCTGCTGCTCAAGGCAGCAGTTCCTTTGTTGAATGGAGCAAACGGCGAGATCCTGGTTCAAGAGCATGGCACAAAAAGGGCAACTTTTACCATCCGAATCCAGATTAAGGTAGAACGATGTAGCTGCTTTGATTTGTGGGAAGCTCCACCGCCTCTCATCGCCTACAACCGAGCGCTACGTTGTTATCCTTAATTAGCCGAGCCAACCCGCCCTATAACTCGCTCAATACGGCATCATTTTAAACATTCAATCATTCAAATGTCTAGACATTTAGATGATGAGGCAGTAAAGTTGAGTTAATCAACGTAACGATAAACCTATGATCGTGACAATCGCCTCATTCAAGGGCGGAGTCGGAAAGACAACTACAGCGCTGCACTTGGCAGCTTACTTGCAAACCAAAGCGCCCACGCTTTTGGTAGACGGCGACCTCAACCGCAGTGCTTTGGATTGGGGTGCTCGTGGTTCCCTACCGTTCAAAGTGGTGGATGAAAAGCAAGGCGTGCGATATGCCAGAGATTACGAACATATTGTCATCGACACACCTGCACGACCAGACCCCGATGAACTCAAAACTGTAGCAGAAGGGTGTGACTTGCTGATTTTGCCGAGTTCTCCCGATGCGATGGCCCTCACTGCGATGTTGCAAATGGTGGAAGCTCTGCATTCCCTAAAATCGAATTACCGCATTTTGCTCACCCTCATCCCACCTGCTCCGAGTAAAGTCGGGATAGAGTCTCGGAGAACCATCGAGAAAGCCCAGTTGCCGATATTCAAAGCTGAGATCAGGCGGCTAGCAGTATTTCAAAAAGCTGCCCTCGCCGGGGTTCCTGTAAACGCTATCAAAGACCCTTATGCCAAAGCTGCTTGGGGTTGTTATGCCGCTGTCGGCAAGGAGATATTGCCATGAGCCGCTTTGATGATTTACTGAAGGCCAAGAAACTCAAACCTGGGGAACCTGACATCGCCCCCGCACCCCCGCCCGCACTGCCTAAAAGCAAAGACCCAAACTTTGTCAGGGCCACGGTTTACCTGCCCAAACAAATGCACCGCGACCTCAAATCTGCTGCCGCGCAATCAGGTGAAGAAATCAGCGAGCTGGTTGAAAAGTCGGTCGCTCAATACCTCCAGCAGCTTAGCGCTAAGATAAACACTTAAGCATTTGAACATTTGAACATTTGAATGATTGAATGTTGAGAGTTTTTTCTTTTATTTGCAGCAGTTACCTTTTCGGTCAATCGCTGCATTCTTGAGTTCGTGTACTGTTGGGTGCGTATGTTGGTAAGCTGGCACTGGACTCATAAGGGAGCGGTGCAGCATGAAGAAAATATGGCAGTTGGGGGCGATCGCTCTGATTTTGGGGATGATGGCTGGCTGCAATCTGACATCAGCCCCGCCATCTTCACGAACGCCTGTTTCTCCTAAACCAAGAGTGCAGAAACCGACAACGCAGCCACCGATCGCTTCGGCAACCAACAACCGCAACTTACTTCTGGGCAATCCCAGCAATGCAGCTCCCAGTGTTGCCAACATCGACAACTACCTGATGGTAAAACCCCAGTACGTGCTTTCTTACAACAGTAAGACTAAGACCGCCAACTGGGTTTCATGGCAGCTTAATAAATCTTGGATTGGAGCAGCCGATCGCCAAGACAACTTCCGCCCCGATGATTCCCTACCCGCGACTTGGTACAAAGTCCGACCCAACGATTACACGGGAAGCGGTTACGACCGGGGACACATTGCACCCAGTGCCGATCGTACCCGCAACGAAGCCGACAACAGCAGCACATTCCTGATGACCAACATGATGCCTCAAGTGCCAGAAGTTAACAGAGGTGTGTGGGGTGATTTAGAAGATTACTGTCGCGAATTGGTGCAGCAGGGCAAGGAACTTTACATAGTAGCGGGGCCCGTAGGGAGGAAAGGCAGCATCGGCAAAAAGGAGAAGATTGCAGTGCCGTCTCGAAATTGGAAAGTTATCGTGGTGATGGATAGACAAGGATTAGGGATGCAGGGAGTTACAGCCGACACGAGGACGATCGCTGTGATGATGCCCAACGATGCCAGCGTCAAAGGCAAAGGATGGAAAAGCTTTCGAGTTTCCGTGGCAAGAGTTGAACGGGAGACGGGGCTGAATTTCTTATCTAATGTGTCGCCCCAGATTCAGCAAGTCATTGAAAGTAAAGTTGATAGTCAGTAAAAAAGGAATACAACTTACTTTTTTGCTTGAGGCTTTTAACCAACTGCATTAACATTTAGCATTAGGAATCCGTAAGAAGCGATGAATAGAATAAACTTGATTAGCCAGTTAATCCTGAAATTATATTCTCGATCGAGGTAAGACCAGAGGGGAGGAAAAACAATTAGGAACATAAAAAAGGAAGCTATAATACCCATCTGGTATGGCTTGCCCTCTGTGTAAGAGAAAAATAATAAAATTCCTATCATAACCAAACAGTAAAGAGAAGCAAGCCAACTAAATACTGTGCCGATCGTGCTCATATTACAACCTCTGTTCCTGGCTCTAATGATGGTTGCTATAACTCAATAATTAACAAACAATCATAGTTCACCCTGTCTGTTGCAATCAAGTCTCCACCAGTTTCGTAGACAGCCCCGCCAATCCGCCACCGTCCGTCACCCCAATGATGTACGCATCAATCTCAATGCTCCCCACTCGGTAAACCTGCAACTGGGATAGGTTTTGCTTGAGTGTGTTCACCAAGTTCTGAAAGCGCTTCACTGTTTCCCGTTCCTCTTCATCGTGCCAATCCTCTTCTTGGGTGGCGATCGCAAAGAAATCATCAACGCTCACTACTTTTACGAGAGCATCGGGTGGATGATTCGTCAGTTGCAGAAGTTTCGCCGGAGTTAACTCTCCCTGTGCCGACCAGGTAATGACTTCAAAGGGGGCATCGGTTTCGCTGAGGAAGAGTAAGTTTTTGGAAGCAGAAGAGAGTTGGTCGGCGATCGATTCGGTCATGGTGGCAATGATTTTAAATGGTTGATGCTAACAAATTGCATTGAGAATAAAGAAAAAATACGAATGCCCTAATCCCCTGATGTTTCCTGGTTCACCGCACTCACTTGCAGCATCCCGCGCCCTATCCTTTCGAGTAATTCCGATCGGGAAATGTTTAGAGAATCTGCCATCGCATCTATGCCATTGACCGCAGTTGGCGTAATGGAAACCGTAATGCGCGTCTTCATTTCGTTGTACTCCGTCAGCGGTTGCCCTTTTTTTCTCATTTTTATTTAGTATGTCTTATTCTTTCAAGTCACACTAGCCAAGCATTGAACAAGTATGACATACAATTATAGTATAATTTAAAAGCGAGCGCCTCTACCGACTGGACATCTGAGGAAGCGCTCGCTATCACCATTTCGCAAAGGTGCAACCAAATATGCTAGCAGAAAGAGCGACGATTTACTTGGGGAACATTCCCCTGGAAGTTTTCATGCTGCCCGACGTTCAGTATGTGCTGAGCCAAACCCAGGTAGCTGAGGCTGTTGGAAAAACAAAAGTTTCGTTCGGCGACTTTTTGGTCTCTAAAAGCCCAGAAGCGTTACCCTATAAAGGTTTTCGCAGTAAGAAAGCCTCAATCAAGGGAAACAATGTCCAGATAAATATTATTCCCATTGATTTAGCAGTTGCGTACTGGACAAAAGAGGCAATTGTTGGGAATGTGACGGCAGCACGTTTGTTGGGTGCTTGTGCTGCTGAATCAATCGAACGGCGTGCCGATAGTGCATTTGGAGTACAGCGAGCAGAGGAAGAGCGACAAGAGTTAATGAGGATTCGGCTAGAAGGTAAGCGCATCCGCCGACGGCTCACGGATGCCATCAAAAGCTACATCGATCGCCATCCCGAACTCTCTGAAAACAACCGTAAGTGGCTCTACGTCAATGCCAGTCAGCGAGTAACTTTAGTTGTGTTTGGACGCAAAGCTAAGAAACTAGCTGAAGACTTGGGCGTTACTCCTGACAACCTACGAGATGCGCTAACACCGGATGAATTGATTTTGCTTCAGGAAGTGGAAGATACGGCAGTGCGATTGATTGATATTCAGGATATGCACCCGGATGATGCCATCCAACAAACTGCTGAAAGATTGCTGATAAGCGTGCAAAATAGAGCTTTGAAGCTGAAATAATGGTTTATAATGCCTCGGTTTAAGGCTGGGGCTTTCTTGTTTTTATAGCTATCGATCGCCCTCAATCTCCTTCAACTTCCACCTGCAACTTCATCAGTTTGAGCCGATGCTACTGGACAATTAACCAGAGTTTACAAAGGTGGCATACACAATTGCTGCGTTGGGACAGCGGACTTGGAAGCGATCGCTCTGGAAATCCCAAAACTCCTGAAACTCCTGAAACTGTTTGTGGTAATGACGCTGGGTGAGTTGTGGTGTGTAGAGGCGATCGCTCACTCATGTGAGGGACAAGAAATGTGGGGTCGATTCTTCTCAATAGGATAAAGGATTTTTCAAGACAGCCAAACTTTTCTCTTAACTAGCTGTCCTCTACTTCTCAAATACTGCTAGGCTACAAAAATTGTTTGACCGTTGGTTAAACGGCTAAAGTCATACTTTGTGCTACCAGCTATGAGTTCTTCAAACCCAGAAGTATTCATGATAATGCTATCCTTGGTGAAGTTGACCCCTGTTCCCGATATTCCAACGGTATAACTTCCTGACGTTAACTCCAGTGTGTCTTTCCCGTTTCCACCATCGAAATTACCGCTACCGAAACCCTTGAGATAGTCTTTACCATCTCCTAAAAACACGCTGCCATTGCCGACGAAATCTCCACCAAAACCTCCATCAGCAATGATGGAGTCGTTACCCTTACCAGTATTAATGATACCGTAGTTCTCGATGCCATCTCTGATGCCAATGGCAGTGATTGTGTCGTTACCATCACCAGTATTGAGAATGCTGCCTATCGTGTTGGCAATGCTGACAAAGCCAGTACCAGTAATTATGTCATTGCCATCGCCAGTATCCATAAATTCCGATTGGTTGAGGATGCCGATGCCAAATTCAGCGGTGCTAGTGCCAGTGATTGTGTCGTTACCATCACCAGTATCGAGGATTGAAATGTTGGCGAGGCCAACACGACCAATAGCAGTGATTATGTCGTTACCATCGCCAGTCTTTATGATGCCATCCTGATTTGTGATTCCCACGCCTCCCTGCTCCTGGCTAATGCCAGTGATGGTGTCGTTACCATCGCCAGTATCAATGATGCCTCTGTTGCCGTTGTAAATGCCATCACCAAAAAAGGAATCTTTTTTCTGGTTGTGGATGCCCGTGATTATGTCGTTACCATCCCCAGTATTAATGATGCCTCCTTCGTTGCGAATGCCAGCACTCAAAGGGTTCGTGGGTTCGTTTTCATTTTGATTGCGGATACCAGTAATTATGTCGTTACCATCGGCGGTATTGAGTGTGCCGATGTTATAGATGCCACTGATACTGTTGCCAGTGCCAGTGCCAGTGATTATATCGTTGCCCGCAAGAGTGTTAGCGACACCCGTATTGACTATTTCCTCCACTCCCGACGCGAGGACAACATCAGCTCGGTTGGTAAACGTTAGACTTGAAAGTTCGATCGCCATTGGAAGACCTCGCTATTAAGAAACAAATCAAAGAATAGATGTTACTGCTTATATTTGTATCCCAAGCCACAGAATCCTATTCTGTAATGTTTTATTTCTTAACATAGGCAAAGGTATTTGATGAGACAGCTTGCTCCTAAAGGTTTTCTAGGCTAAAAAGAATTAATAATTGACGGCTATTCTGGCAGTGAACGGTTTCAACAGTAGAACCAAAATCACATATTCAGCTAGAAACAAGAGGCTGGAATCTGAAATAAGGATTTATTGCGCTTCGGTTTAACAGCACTTGAACAAATTACCAGCAAACAGAACATCCAACCTGCTATGTGACAAATACATCATCATTATCTAGAATTTGCTGAATAATCAATCGCTTTGCCAAGAACAGGAGCGATCGATATATTCAATCGGTTTGGTTAGGTAACGGCAACCTTGGCAACTTTCTTCGTCGGTCGCGATATCGATCGTCTTTACTCTCCTTCAACTTCCACCACCAACTCATACACCCTCAAACTCGGATGTTCGCCAATCAGCCGCCAGCCATATCCTTCAACCGTTGGTGAAGGTCGCGCTCCTTGGCGATACAGAAAAATTGGCTCATTTCTCATCAATGCTGTGAATATCTCCCGCTCTCTATCCTGACTGTCATCCCAGATTAGGTGAGCTTTGCCGAAGTAGCCAGCACCCATCAAACTAGCAAACAGCCATTCCATCAAAGCTTGCTGCTCATCTTGGTTAAGCGTGGATTCACCGTAAGTGTCGATTATGGGTGTTTTGGATTTGGGCTTGAGCGATGCGATGAGGGCGGTGACTAGGTTGATGTACTTTTTCATTGGTCGGTGGAGATGCGTCTACTTCCTAGTATGCGATGGCTGTCACTCAAAATTAAAGCTTAATCTTAGCTGTACTTAAGAGTTCGATCGATTGGGATTACGGATCAAGATTTTTGTTGCCAATAGGCTAGGGATTTATCTAGCGCTTCACTCGCTAGTACATCTCCTTTTTTAGCTAAATTGGATAGAGCATTTTGGGCTGCACAACGTGTCTTTACAATATTACCCATCGAGCTTTTGGAGAGTGCTGCAATAGCGGCTAAGTCGCCCTGACCGATATCACCCAGTTTAGTCAATATCTGAGCACCCGTTCCATCATAATTGCCCCAGATATACCACTGCTGCAATACATCTAAAACCTCAGATACAGTTGTGGCAGCTTCAAGACGAGTCAAAATATAATTATCTTCATTACCACAGTAGCTCATGCTGGTTTCCTCTCTTTTGAATCAATTGGTAGTTGCAGGTAACTGAATAACAGTTGGGTTGATACTAGATTTTACTCTTTAGAAGTGCAAGGTTCGTTTTAACGAGAGGTGGTGTAGATTATAACCTTCATCGGTACAACAATAGTTTGATAATAACAGCAGAGGGTATCTTGCGAGATTTAGAGAGCTATTTTAAGACTTATCAACCAAACGATCGAATTAACAGCCGACAAAAAGGTATAAAAAATATAGATTGATGGAGCAGCCATAGCTCTCCCTAAAGAAGGCATTTTAAGTGTGTTCAAGCTACCAAGCGGGTGAACTAGACCTTTGGGAATTGAGCGAGTATTAAAACTGTCATCTAATGCGCTTTCATCATTCAAGAATTCGGTAACAGCAGCAGCTATTTGCATATAATAAAATTGTACCCTCCAATAGGTAGCTTCTAAGAACCAAAAACCAAAGATTATAACGTATCCCAGGGGAACCAGTGCATCTATTTTGCTGGCAAACACCCAACCAATCAACGCTACCCAAATGGTAATTGCTGCCGTTTTTAACTGCTGCAAAATGGTACTGAAGTTAGCTATTTTTTTCTCTAGTTCCTCTGCTCCTTGTTGCAGCATTACTAGCTGAAATTCAAATCGCTCCATGTTTTATTCGGGGATAGCTATGGTTTCTAACTTTAAAATACCAAATTCTAGCAGTTTTACTTACCGAACGGTTGTCCCCACCACTGCCAGCATTCCTTATTAAATGGCGACTTCCACTTGTAGATAAGCTCTGATTCTAGTTGCAGTCGCTGTTTCCGGTTAACTGGAGCCCCGTACCAAAATGCTATGGCTACACTCACCTTCAAGGAATAACGCCGATGCAGTTCTATGTAATTTTCAATGTAGCTGTGACAATCGTGGCTCATCCATCTTTGCTTAGGAGTACGCTCTGTTTCTCCTACATACAACAACAATGGAAGTTCGTTGTCAATAACGAAGTAGAGACAAGTACGATCGCCCCAATCTGGTTTCTCACAAAAGGAGAGATTGTGCAGTTCCAGAGTAAATGGGTCTATGCTAGTGGCTTGACAGGGATGGGGTGCTAACTCAAATAGTGTTCCTTGTTGTGGTTGGGAGGCGGTTGCAGATTGTTGGTGTGCAAAGATGCGCTGTTTCCAAGAATGCAGAGCCTCACAACTCATTGTTAGTTGAGGAGATTGAGCATAGCTGGATTTGGGTTGCGGAAAAAGTTCGAGTTGTGGCACGGATTTAAAGATTAGTTGGACGATCGCTGCGGTAAGTTTAGCTCAATGGAATTCTGCCAAACCCCACACTCCCGGTCGTAATGTTTCCAAATATGGAACTGCTACTGTCACAATTATACCAAACTGATGACCGTGATTCTTAAAAAAACTAGAGAGTTTATGAATGGAAATCAGGAGAATTTGGAAATTCTGTCACAGATTCCTTAGCTTTTCGATGTAAATGAAGGTTTATTTAGCCGAGTTTCGGAAACTGTCGCCTTCACCTTGCCTATCTATTCGATCGATTCTTAGCTCTTTATAACAAATCGAACCAAATCACAGCAATTTATAAATAAATGCTACGTCAGCTTTGGCGCTTCTTACGAGCTAACAATCCAGGGCAAAAGAAAACCATTATGCTTCGCTTTGGGGTGATGATGTTTTTGCTCTTTAACTATGAGAATCTATCAGCATATAAAATTGCAGAATCTGTTTAACTACTGACCACTGACCTCTCATGCTACTGGGATGTCAGAACTCATACTAACCATAAAACACATGGCAAGAGATTTAAGTGCTTACAATGTACCCGAACAACCGTGTCATACCTGCCCGTTTGGTGGGAAGAAACCAATCCCTCTTCCTCCCAAACGACTTACATACTATTACGATCAACTCCTCAATGGCGGCTCCCAGCACTTATGCCACAGCGCGGAAAAAACTATTTGCCGAGGCGGACGAACTATTCAACTCCGATGGTTTTGTTCTCTCGGTATCATTGAAGAACCTACCGATGAAGCTTTCAATCAAGCTGTTGCAGAAATTGAATTAAGGAAAAACAAAAACAATGGAAACGATAGAAACACTGGAAACGATGGAAAAACAGAAAACATCTCAGAAACACATTGATTTGTTTCTGAAACCCAAAGATTGTTACTTCTTGTACAATCCCTCTCTCTGGTGTCCTGGCTGGGCAATCGGTCAAATTGAGCTTCCCATCCCTACTAGCTATTCCCGTTTCTTGACTTTGGTTCGTAATGCTGAAGGTGGCTGTCATTGGGTTACGGCTAATAATGTTGCCATTCGACACAGCAATCATCGTCAAACTCATCTTTTTGAGACTTACGCAGCGAATTGTTTCGATTGGGAGAAAATCAACAGTTTCAGTGCAATTGTTTGGTAATTCTATGGAAACGTTAAAAATCACTGAAGAACACATTACTTGGTTTCCTGAACCAAAAGACTGTTTCTTTCACTATGGAAATGTTTGGTGTCCAGGTTGGGCAGTTGGCACAATTGAATTACCGATTGTTCCTTGCTATTCCCGTTCCTTTACCTTAGTTAGAGATTCCACGGGTGAAAGTCATTGGTTTTCTGCCAACAAGGTTTTGTTTCGCGGTGACACTCATTTATTCGACAGTTACATCGGAAATACTTTCGATTGGACAAAAATCCACAGTTTCAAGTCTCTTGTTTCCTAACTTCTTACCCGACAGCAGCGGTTTACCAGTTCGCTACTGGTTTTTTTATGTCTAATCTACCAAGTCAACGATTTGTCGTCTGTTACGCCTATTATTCCATTGGTGCTGTCACCGAGCATGGTAGCATTTTGTTCTTGGCTAACTATGAAAATCCTGAATGGATTACTGATTTTGAAGAAGCTTATTTCTTTGAGTCTAAGGAAAAAGCCGAACAAGTAGTTACAACTCTACAAGACAACTTCAAAGTTAATAATTTTCCCAAAGATTCTGTTTCTATTATTCTAGTTAATTGGTCAGAATCCGATTAACAGTTTTGGCTTTTATCTCTATAACAAGTGGGGATAAAAGTCAACCTTTTAGTGTATGAACTCAAAAACAGAGAAGGGATATAAGCTAAAAAATAATTTATTAGTTAGTAACTGACATGGTGTTAACAGCAGGACTAGCCACAAAACTACTGCGCCAAACGATCGCCGATTACAATTTCTGGCCTCAATCCGAAGGCGATTCATTGTTGGCGATTAGAAGGGCGAAGTTGCCATTTGATGACGTAGCTATCCTCTCCAGAGATGCTTCAATGCGGAGAGCTGCAATCAAGGCACTGAATCCCGAAGCCCCTACTTACAAACCTCCGGTAAATCGAGCAATTTCTTATCAAACCCTTGATGAACTCTTCCAGCCTTTGATTAGAAATGCGCTGACTGAGTTAGCGACTGTCACCCAAAATCAAGGGCTGACGATGGAGGGAACTGTTCCGGCAGAAGCAGTTTTTGGCATTTTAATGCCGATCGAAGCGATCGAATATCTGACTGAACTTTACCAAGTTTTCAGCCAGCTACAGAATCCCAAAGTTATCCGGGTTTCTGATGATGCTAGTCCCACTCCCGACGCTTACACAAGTCTGATGATTGTCGGAGAGTCAATGGAACTTGAGGTTATTATTGCTCAGACTCTTTTGATTCAAACCTGATTCTTCACCAGATGCGCGAAACTCAAACTCTTCTCTCTTAAAGCTAGTTTTAGTCTTGGTTCAATAATCTCTTTCTTGGTATGACCATGCCAAGAAAGGGATTGTTTGTCTATCAAATTTTAGGCGGTTTAGCTAATGGCAATTAGAATCACATCTCCCACTCAACCCAGCATTCAAGTCGGAGGATTGCCCTATTCTCTCCCAGTTCTGGCAGTCGCTGACACTAACACCAATACCGATGTTCGTTTTAAATTAAATGGCACAGTTGTCGGAGTTGATACCACCGCTACTAATGTTGGCACTACTGCTACACCTATCTATCAATTTGGAATGTCAATTCCAATTAATACCGCAGGTGTTCATGTCATTGAAGTCGAGGATATTACTGGTACAACGCCTCCCGTAGTTCGATCGACCGATCGAATCAATTTTGAAGTCAAGGTCAATGCTCCTACAATTTCACTCCAAACTCCTAAACTTTCCGGCGGACAAACAGTCGTAGTTGCTGATGTTCAACACATTCCAACTAACGGTTTTGTTCGATTCACTTTGAATGGCGCAATTATCAAAGAATCTCCCTGGGTTCCCTTTGAAACACCCATCACACAAAATGGAACTCTCCGAGCGGACATCATGCTCGGCATCAGCATTCTTGCCACCGCGACTCGCGATGTTACTCTCATTCCCCCAGAACCTGCCATTGTTGGCCCTCCTGGTGAACCCGGCCCCGCTGGCCCTCCTGGTGAACCCGGCCCGAAAGGTGATAAAGGCGATCGTGGCGACCAAGGCATTCCCGGTGTCAACGGTATGGACGGCGCGACTGGCCCGGCTGGAGTTCAAGGAAATCCAGGGATGCCGGGTGCTCAAGGGATGCAAGGTATTCAAGGCGTTCCCGGTGTTGATGGGTTGCCTGGTACCGCTGGTGCTACTGGCTCCAGAGGTGACAAAGGCGATCGTGGTGAAGCAGGAATCCCCGGTATCCCCGGTACTAAAGGTGACAAAGGTGATAGAGGCGACACCGGGCCTCAAGGACTTCAAGGAATTCCGGGTGCAGTTGGCGCAGCAGGCTTGCCGGGTGAAAAAGGGGAGCCTGGGGCTCAAGGTAGTCAAGGTATTCAAGGCGCATCGGGCCCGATCGGACTTACCGGCCCTCAAGGAAATCCAGGCATTCAAGGCGTTCCCGGTGAGAGAGGTTTACCAGGCGCTCCAGGAAGTCCAGGGCCAGAAGGTGTTCAAGGAATTCCAGGGACTGCGGGCCCGAAAGGCGATCGCGGTGAACCGGGTTTGGTTGGATCGGCAGGCTCTCAAGGCGAAAAAGGCGATCGCGGTGAGCAAGGTTTAGTTGGCGCTACTGGCTCTCAAGGTCTTCAAGGTTTGACTGGTGCTAAAGGCGATCGTGGTGAGCAAGGAATTCCCGGTGCAGTCGGTGAAATTGGACCCGTTGGCGCTACTGGTGCGGTAGGTGCAACAGGAGCTCAAGGTGTTCAAGGAATTCGAGGCGAACAAGGGCGACCCGGTTTGATTTGGCGCGGAAATTGGAACGCGACCACGAACTACGCGATGTTCGATTCAGTAGCCCACAACGGCAGCAGCTACATTGCCAACGCCCCGAACGTCAACTCTCAACCGCCGTCTCTCGCCTGGACTTTAGGAGCAAAACAAGGAGATCCGGGGCCTCAAGGAAATCCCGGAGCCAAAGGAGACACCGGCGCGCAAGGTCAGACCGGATTAACTGGCCCGACTGGAATGCAAGGCGCACCCGGTTCCGCTGGCATTCAAGGGCCACCTGGACTTAAAGGAGACACAGGAGCCACTGGTGCAACTGGACTGACGGGTTCCAAAGGTGACACAGGAGCAATCGGCGCAACTGGTGCAACTGGAGCGCAAGGGATTCCCGGCCCGAAAGGTGATATCGGTGCAAAAGGTGATGTCGGAGTGCAAGGTCAGACCGGGTTAACTGGCCCGAAAGGTGATGTCGGAGCTAAAGGTGAAGTTGGTCTAACTGGTGCGACCGGAGCCACTGGTTCTCAGGGTGTTGCTGGTCCCAAAGGAGACACAGGCGCGACTGGCGCAACTGGCCCTCAAGGAGTTCAAGGTGCTGTTGGTGCTGTTGGTGCTGTTGGGTCGATCGGACTTACGGGACCGAAAGGAGATACTGGTGCAGCAGGAACAATGGTATGGTCAACTCCAATTTCTTTGCCTTTATCGTGGAATGTTACAGGCGCGGTAACTTATCAAACTTGTGGAAAGTTGGTTCGAGTGAATGTGGATGTAATCATAAATTATCCAAACATTTCAGGAATGATAATTTGTGGAAATATGCCAAACACAGTGTTTAACACTTGGTTTCATTCCACAGCAATGATTTTCAAGCCTGACTTAACAATTGCTGCAACGGGACAATGGGGATTAATGAGATATCAACCAAACAACCGAGACTTAGCGTTGATGTTTGACAAGATTGTTAGCGAACAAATCCGATGTGTCAGCAATTTCATGATGGCAATTAACTAATAAAAACCATGACTTTTGTAGCCGAAACTCCCAATACTTACAATCCAGCTAAAGAATACATGGTTGGATTTTGGTTAAGCAGCCCAAAGCTTAACGGAGTTCGCTGCATTTACCAAAAAGCTGGGTCTAAAGCCCCGTCCTTATAGGACGGCTTTAATTATCTTGTTAATTGTAAATGTTTGTTAAATAAACACATTAAGAAGGATGTTATTCATAGACGTGGTAAAATAATTGAATGATAGTTTTAGAGTTTAAGTTGAAAGGCAAAGCGGAGCAATATCGGATCATCGACGAAATGATCCGAACAGCTCAATTTGTCCGAAATAAAACTCTTAGACATTGGATAGACAATCAAGGAATTAAGCTTGTTGATCTGTACAAACAGTGCGCTGTTATGGCGAAAGAGTTTGAGTGGGCAGGCAAGCTTAACTCAATGGCACGTCAAGCTTCAGCGGAACGTGCCATTTTTGCTATCCAACGTTTCTTTGCTAATTGCAAGGCAAAGAAGCCAGGGAAAAAGGGATACCCGCAGTTCAAAAAACATACTCGATCCGTCGAGTACAAGACTTCGGGTTGGGCGCTTTCTGCCGACAAAAGATGTCTAACATTCACCGACGGTTTTGCTGCCGGAAAGTTCAAGTTAGTCGGCAGTCGGGATTTGCATTTCTATGCACCCGATGAGATTAAGCGAATTAGAGTAGTACGTCGTGCCGACGGATACTACGCCCAATTCTGTATAAACGTAGAGCGAAAAGAGGAGCTTGTTCTCACTGGCAAAGCTATTGGAATAGATGTGGGACTCAACCATTTCTACACCGATAGTGATGGGGACACGGTTGCAAATCCTCGGTATCTCAGAAAGAGCGAAAAAGCTTTAAAAAGATTGCAGAAAAGGGTTTCTAGAAAAAAGAAAGGCTCTGGCAATCGGAAGAAAGCGATCAATAAATTAGGAAGAAAACATCTGAAAGTAACTAGGCAGCGTAAAGACTTCGCTATAAAGACAGCGTTGTGCGTGGTAAAATCTAACGATTTTGTAGCCTACGAAGACCTTCAGGTGCGGAATATGGTGAAAAACCACAAGCTCGCTAAATCAATTAGTGATGCAGCTTGGTCACAATTTGCTCAGTGGTTGGAGTATTTCGGGAAAGTCTACGGCAAAACAATAAGTGCTGTAGCCCCTCAATACACATCACAAGAGTGTTCAAACTGTGGCAATCTAGTCAAAAAAAACCTATCAACCCGAACCCATATTTGTGATTGTGGAACGATACTTGATCGTGATCACAACGCCGCAAAAAACATATTAATCAAAGGGTTGAAACCGGCAAAAATTGATTTAAATACGGCGGGGCACGCCGGAATTCACGCTTGCGGACAGACCGATCTCTACTCAATGGTGGCGACATCAACGAGCAAATCGACTGGCTGATGCAAGAATCCCCTCGCCTTTAGGCAGGAGTGTCAAATGGGAGTAACAGCTACTGGCAATCTCCGAAGTCCCGCTTTAGGTCGATTTGTTTAATGAGGAGCAACAAGGATGTTATTGCAATTAGCAAATACTTACAGTCCCACCAAAAACTATGGTGTTGCTGAATGGCTCAGTAGCCCCAAACTGGATGGAGTGCGCTGTTTGTACGAGAATCTGACCAGTGGATTGAGGAGTCGATCGGGATTAACTCGATATTCAGGATTAGGTGAAATTGAGCAAATCTGTGAAAGCATCCGGGTAGCCAACAATTTGTTATTTTTGGATGGTGAGTTGTACATTCCCGGAGAACCTTTCGATAGAATTTCTGGGATTATTCGGACAACAAAAGCAACGCAGGCTACCAATAAACTTAGAGTTGAATTCCGTATCTTTGCGATCGGCTTCACTCAATATCCGAACATCCGGGCAGCCGATGAATACAATCAGATTCAGCAAATCTTGCCGGCAATGGGGAAAGTTAGCTACGTTCCACAGAAGTTGATTCAGAATAACCCTCTGGTGATTCAAGCAGAAGCAGATTTTGTCAAGAGTTCGGGACAATCGGCTGAGGGGATAATGCTGCGGAACCCGAACTCGGTATATTTTCAGGGTCGATCGATCGCACTTTTGAAAGTCAAGAATTTTGTGAAAGCCCAATTGCAGGTCGCTGGGTTCACCAAAGGCTCAGGGAAATATTCTGCATCACTCGGCAATCTATTAGTTGGCGGTAACATCAACGGGCGAATTGTCAATGCCAGAGTCGGGACTGGATTTAGTGATGCTGAGCGATCAACTATCTGGGCGAACCAACCTAATTATATGGGCAGAATAGTCGAGGTCATCCATCTTGGGATTACTGCTACTGGAGCTTTGAGACATCCTGTTTTTTCTGCTTTTGTTTAAATTCCTTAGAAATTCTTACAAATTCTTAGGAAGTTTTAGGAACAAGAAACATGAAAAAAACCTGAGTCTGGTTGGGAGTGACTCAGGTTTTTTTGTAGAGTTCGTTCGTCGCCGATTCAGTTGAGCGAGAACTATTCTTATTTGACAATCCCTAAAAGTTCAGGGACTTGACCTGCTAATTTCCAGCCAGTAGCAACGGAGTAAATTGGAGTATTTGCACCAACTCCCCAATTAGACAGTTCATTGCTGGGAACTTCGATAAAGCTACCGTCTGGGGCTTTGATTTGCCAGATAATTGGTGGTGCCGAAGGAGTAAGCAATTCCGCTGGAATTGGAGGAGGCAAAACAGGAGCTACCGGAGCTGCTGTGATAGTTGCTGCGGGAGGTGCTACCGGAGCTGCTGTGGGAGCTGCTGTGGGAGCTGGAGTCAGTACAGGGGTTGCTACAGGAGGTGTTACTGAAGTTGTTTCAGTCGAAGTTTCAGTCGAAGTTTCAGAAGGTCTTGCACCCGAATAAACCCTTTCAAGGAACTTCTTGTCAAACTTGATTTTCGGTCGGCGAGTAGGCTTGTAAGTGGTTAGTTGACCTGTTCTGGGGTTTCGTCCTTCCCGTTCTGGTTTTTCAATCAAAGAGAAAGTGCCAAACCCTTCGATTTTGATATCCTTTCCGCTTTCGAGAGAAGCTACGACACTGGAGATAACTTCTCCAAATGGGACATTTTCAACAACTGAAGTCATAATTCAAAATTGGGATTGAGATAAATGCTTGATTTGATTATGCCTTAATTATTTTAAAAGCACAATAAATCAGACAAATTATTACTCATTTTTACGCATGAAATGGGCATGAAATTGGTAGTATTTACCACTTGTCGTAAATACCACTCATCATTAATTAGGTGGTAAACCAAAATCTTCAGGGCTATAAAGACCTGCTGGCATTTTCCCATTTAAAAAATCAATCTGCTCTTGGCTCATAGATTGATTAAATAACCGAACTGTTTTGGTAATCGTTCTACCCGCTTCATCCATGTATTTGCCATCGGTGTAAATCCGCATCTCACGAGTTTCACCGATCGCCACCTTACTTCGATATTTTTCACCAACCCATCCCAGGGGAAAGTAACCGATATTTCTGGTACTTTCGGGATATCTCATATCGATCGCCAATTCCATCCGTGCAACTTGCTGACCAGTAGCTGGTTTCAGACGTTGAACAACTCGAATGAGAACACTCTGTCCAGTCCATTCACCCCGGCTCCAGACATTGGGTTCTTGTTTGTGGACGTTGAACACATTGAAGTAGGGCAAAGTATCTGGGTTTTCTTGCAATTCAGTCACAATTTCTTCCCGGAATAAGTTGAAGACCAGCGACCCTGTGCTAAGTTCGCTAGCACTGGTGTGGACAGCGCGCCAGTAAGCAGCAGCCCAAGATTTATCGGTGTAGGCTTCACCGTTAGCATCCGCAAATTGTTCAAGAGCTGAGTTTTTCAGGGCTTGATATTTGGCGGAAACTTCACGGATTTTGGTAGTGTCGCCATCATTTTGTTCCTTCCATTTGATGGCAGCATTCATCTCTGAGCCATATCCCTTGCGCTGTTCAAACGCAAAATCCATCTGTTCTTTGGCTACCTCAACCCCCACAAACAGCGCATTATGAAACGAGTTGATGTCGATGTTAGTTTCTAGCTGAGCTGGTCGCCAATAGGAGTTGACGACTTTAACGAGTCGGGAGATGGTATCGATCGCATCTGGTGCAACTTCACAAGGTCGGGTCAGATAAACCTGTTTGTCCTTAAAGTCTTTGAGCCACGGAATTTTACCTGCATCTCCCAAACTATTGAGATATTCGGTAACAGCTTGCAAACCCTTGTCATTATTTGGATATGCCGATTTGAGGGAGTCCACGGCGATTTGGAGTTCCTGACTCAGGAAATTGATGATTGCCATCTCTTTTGGCTCGGTTTGCTCTCCTCCGGGCGGAATATTCAGGACAATTCCTTCAGCACCCGCTGCTCTGGCGCGACCGAGGAGTGAGGCGACAATGCCAGTCTTGTCGTTCATAGAGTTAATGGCGACTGTTTGGAGATTTCCGGTCAGCGCCATTTTAGGAAGCTTGTCAACGGAGGGGGGTGTGTCGAAATTTTCGATCGCTTTTGTCAGATTGACATACTCGCTCCACAAAATTAGCTGAACGAAGTCTCCATCAAAGTCTCTGCCCAAACTCAGCATCAATTTGGTGGAAGCAGCCATCAAACCAGCATTTTTGGCTTTGGCATACATACCTTCATGACGGTTGATCCAAATTTGGCAGTCGCCCCAGTGACGCATGGGATTGCAAAATACAATATATCTGCCAGGAATCATTGACGGCGCACAAAAGACTTTTTCGGTAAAAGTCGTTACGTTGTTCTCGTCCGTACTTTCGTATTGTTTGAAATGTGCATCGTCTGGTTGGGACATCAACGACCAGAAACGCACTCCGGCTGCTTTTGCTAAATTCAACCAAACTGCTTGAAGTCTTTCTGCTACCTTGCCAGTTATATATGGATGCAGCAATAACCTGCCTTTTATGTCATATTTAATGATTTCCATTGCTGTGTTGACATATTCAGCTTCTGACTGGATACTATCCCCTTGTTCTCGTTCTTGTTCTGCTTCATATTGATGGATTCTCAACTCTTTAGCTAAAGCTTGAATCGAGTTAGTTGCATTTGCTAATTTTTGACATTTTTCTTGGAGTCGAGATATTATTCTATCTTGCTCCAGAGTTTCAAATTTAAACCATTGGAATAGCATCCACCCTGCTTTGGCTGTGCGTTTTTCTGCTTCAAATACCAGCCCACAAAGCAGTTTTTCTCGGTAGTTTCCGAGTGCGGGTTTGTTACCTTTGAGTGAACTCCAGGGTATGACCAAATCATAGCCAGAGCCATCTAATTCTGGATTGTATGCGATCGTCCCTTTGGCTACCCATTTCTTAAATGACGCTATCCTAAACTGAAGCGGAATCCCTTCATCATTTGGTAAGTGAATATCGCCAGTTCCTAGTATGCGAAGAAACTCTTTAGACCCTTTGGCGTGGCTGTCTCCGCTATTCCAGTGTCTACCATTTGTCGGGTCATCTTCGGGTTGTCCTTGCTCGTTTTTGTTGGTATCATCTACGATGACTAAATTGAATTCGCGACCGACTAAATGTTTGCATCCGGTGTGCATGATGCTGCCGTAAATGATGCGCTTCCATTGTTCGGTAGATTTGTTGCCATAGTAGTTAGAGCCAACGGGAGCCAGATTAAAAGTAAATCTACCGTGGTTCCGAGAGCCACTAGCCAAGTCAAGGAAATATCGATCGTTCTTGTTAGCAATAAAGGGGTTAAGAAGGGCAGCATTTTTGGTATCTTCTGGGATTTCTCCAATACAAAATCGTTCTTTGCCAGCGTCTTGATGCCAGCCAGAAAGGAGAGTATTTCGGAGAGTAACTTTTGGAGTGTTAGACCATTGTTTGGTAACACAATCCCAAACTGACCAAACAGCAGTAGTAGCAATTTGTCCTAAGCTCTCATCAACCCAAGAATAAGTTAATTCGTAATCAGTAGGCATATTAGTCGCCAAAGTAGAATTTTCCTGATACTATTCTAGCAACTTTATCAGTACCTAACCTGGTAGGAATATCATCTTTGGGGATAAGAACTGGATTGTCGGGGTTGTTCAAATCATAGCCAATAACATATTCTTTCTTGGTGTTTAATCCAACTCCGATGACATCTTCGATCGGAAGAACAGCACTAGCTTTTAAATTTCTTGCTAAAGTTTTCAACTGTTCAAGAATTTCAACTTGATTGGTGTCGTACAGATGAGCAACCGATAAGTTGAATTTTCTTGGGGTTGCATTGCCAACATCAGCAAAAACATAGAGGAATTCAGCAAGATCGGTTCGATTTCTCATGGCGGTGGCAATAACGACGGCTGCCCCAATTATAGGCGCTGCCCAACTCATCAAATAAGCCCATCCACTTGCTTGCATTCCTGTAGTTCCAAAGAGCCTAGGTAATAAACTTGCTCCAGCCTTGAGAGCTGAAGCTGCCAAATAACGAACTGCTTCAGCACCGCCAGAACTACCAGATAATTTCAGGACGATCGACACCACTGTATTTGTTAGCGCTGGCAACAAAACTGCGGGAATATTGAACGATTTCAAGAAAAAGCTTCCTAGCAGCCAACTGGCAATGCTTGTGAGTACACCCACTGCACCCGCGATCGTAGCTGCTCCTCCTACTGCGATCGGCACCAATGCAGTGTTCACCACGGGTGGATGACGGTAAATGGAACTGATGGAGTGATTGTACGTTGAGCTAATTGAGTATGGATTATGAGCAATGATGTTGGGGATTGTGGCTGTTGTCATAGCAATCCGTGCTGCTTCTGCCCGTCGGATACGTGCACGAGCGTTTCGGCGTGGATTCCCGGTCATAGATTCGATCGTTGCTAAAATCTCAGCCTTAAGTTGCTCAACTCTACTAATTGCTTGAGCTTTCCATGTATCTATTTGAGCTTCGGCTGTCTGTCCGCCAGAAGAAATTGCTCGAATGTCAGAATCGATCGAGTCGATCGTTACTGATAAATTCGGTAAATTCAAAGCTTCGTTGTACGCCATCACCGATGCTTCATAAATTATTCTTTCTCTGGTACTGGGACGGAGACTTGCTAATTCTTGCTGACCTTTGCCTGCTAAGTTTGTGAATGCTTTGCTGTTGTAGGCACGGTTAACTCCATTAACTGTTTCTAAAAATACTAAACTGCAATCAATCACGGTATTTCCTACCGTTTGAGATGCTACTAATAAATCCCTGACACCTGCCATCACTGGATTTGCCATAATAAATTGGATATGGGGCAGACTAAAATACCAATCTTTTCCGCTCGTTACTCCTTGATTTACAGCATCGGCTACTGTCAAAATTGGTTTTCCTGCCCATACGTTGTTAGCAAGCTGTGTTCGTAAATAATTAAATTGACTCATGTTCTTGTCCTAAATTTTAGCTCATTTTAACATACCCAAACAGGGCATTGTAAGTATTAACAATGCCCAAATTGAGACTAATTTACAGTTCTCAAGAAACGAGAATTTGTTCTTTGGCAAGTCGATCGCACTCACTCAACTCAGGAGTCGAATTCCGCGACAACCACAGCCAGGTAATGTCGTGAACTTCTGCTAACTTGTCGAGTTCTTCCCACAAATCCTGGTTGGCGTTACGCTTCCAACTTTTGGTCATAGTGTGAACGACATAAGTAGAATCCGAGAATAGCGTAACTTTGCAAGGCTTTTTGAGAGCTTTCAACCCTTCGATTGCTGCTGTGAGTTCCATGCGATTGTTAGTAGTAGTTGTGTCAGCTTTACCACTAATCGCTCTTTTATGTGGCTTACCTGGAACTGTGAGAATTGCAGCCCAGCCACCGAATCCGGGGTTTCCTGAACAAGCACCATCACAATGAATGTTTACTACAGGTTTTGTTTGAGTTTCTGTTGGATTTTGTACGGCAACCATAAGACTTTCACAAAGATAGACATCAAAACCCCCTAGCGAAGCAGTTTATTCTGAGCAGTTGTTACTTATTATTTGGTATAATATAGCAAATAAATTACGAAATTAGTATGTCAGAATACACAGATTTATTGAGAGAATATGCACGTTTATCAGTCGCTAATTCGGGATTATCAATCGACAACTCACAACTGTTAATAGATAATTTGCAGATAAAGGCAGAAAACCTAAGACTAGCCCAACAGTTAGAACACATCAAGAATCTAACTAGGGAAATGTATTATGACTTTAGATTCGATCGACCCAACGGAAACTTGAAAGAAAATAATAGAGAACCCTTAGACCTAAATGGTGGCGGAGTTCTCTATGTAGTTCAGTATGTCGATACTAAAGGCAACTCGTTCATATCCACTGAAGGATTTACGCCAGAAGGTGATATAGCTCCTAAGCTGTTTTACTTTGGATATGCTGTGTTCTTTCTGGTTGAGGAGCTGACTCGGCAAGGATTTACTTGTCTGCCTGATAGGTTCTTAAAGCTTTTCGATCGGAATCACAAGTTTTTGAGATATGTCCTCAAAGAATTTGAACGGGTTTTATCCTTATAATTAGTGGATGTCAACAGTATTGACATGAACCGAGAAAACTGTCTGTGCTTCTGCATACAGTCGATCGACTTCCGATTGAGCCAAGTATCTTTCGCTATGATCGATATCATTTAAGTAATCGGCAACATACGCAGCAAGAATGTAAGTATTGCTAATCACTACCATTTCGGTGTCTTGAATCAACAAAACATCCGTGTCTGAAGTGCCAATCGCATACATCCCATTTGCATAATCAGGATGGCTGCACTCCCGATGGTAAATCTTCCACTTTTTAGTCACAGGGGATTTTATCGTTTCGATCGTAATTCCTTCCGGGATATTCGTATCGCTCATCTTTCCACCATATCTCCAGAAACAGTCTTTCTTTTGGCTTCATCTTGCCTGTCTTTTTACCCATGAGTTTCATCTCCGAATAGGTTGGTTGCTAAGTAAGTGAGCTAGAAACTGGAGACGCATCAAGGGCACAGTTGCTTGTGGGATGCAGATTGATAAACCCGTCAGAGTTATTGCCTGTGCTCTCCCCGGAGTCCTTGGTTCTACTCCTGGGCTAACAGGTGGCGGATTCATTCTCCACCAGTTTTCATAATGCAGTCCAGCCAGGTAATCGGAATTGCCATCATCCAAAGACACAGCTCTGGGTTCAGTTTCTGGGTAATTGGTAAACGACCTTGCGATTTCAATCTGACTTCCAAGTTGATCTGTCCAGCGCGTCCACCCTTCCCGCTGCTGGAGGCCAAAGTCGTTACGGTAGGCAACGATAAAAACTCTTTGTCTCTCGTGAGGCGCACCGCACTCCGACGCGCTGATAACTTCAACTTCTGTCTGATAACCAGCCATTCGTAAGGCTCCCAAGATTGTTCGCAAGCCTCTATGAATGACTCCTTTTGGGTTTTCAATAATGACAAAATCTGGCTGGGCTTCAACGATGACTCTGTACATTTCCCACCATAATCCTGATTCAGCGCCTGCCAATCCTTCTTTCTTTCCTGCGTTTGATGTATTTGTGCAAGGAAAACCGCCAATGACGATCGTAGGAAAGCCGAGTTGTCTGAGTTTGGGTGGATGATACGTGTTGATATCTGACCAGATGGGGATATTAGGGAAGTGCGATTGCAGGACTTTTTGAGCATAAGGATTAATTTCGACAAATTGAAATGTTTGATATCGCTCGCCAAAAACTAATTGTGCTGCTAACTCAAATCCTCCAATTCCTGAAAATAAACTAATCGCTTGCATAAAATATAATTATGCCCACTGCCAGTAATTGTTTTAGCTGTTGTCTTTTGCCCAATCGCTCTTTGAATTGCTCCTGGTCAAGCTCCTCTAACCGTGAAATAGGCAACACCTTTTAGTCTCATGTGAGTTTCTTTTTATTCTATCATTTGAGCTTCGCTATGAAGTAATGATTTTAGATAATTAACTTGTCTCATGACTAAAATTGTAATGGTTTCGGGCAGTCGATCGATAATGAACATCAGCCCTGGAATGCAATCTCTCAACCGCATAATGGAGCTGAACTTTTCCATAATTTTAGGCGATGCGTCAGGAGTTGACAAACTGGTTCAGGAATATCTACGCTCTCAGAATTATCCAAATGTAAGGGTTTACTTTGCCTTGTGGTCTGGAAACGGGAAACCTAGAAACGTTACTGGATTTGAAACTGTAGGAGTTCAAGGGAGTTACAGCGATCGGGACAAAGTAATGTGTTCGGTTTGCGATTACGGTTTGGCTCTTTGGGACGGGAGAAGTCGCGGAACCAGGGACAATATCAATCGAACTGAAAGGAAAACCAAAATCATCAGAATTTGAGGCAATTGAGGTTGGTCGGTGAGGGTCGCTTCGCGATGGGGAGTCACCTCTCACCCCTAGGACTTTTAGTATGTCAGAAATCAGAATTAACCCAATAAAACTCTTCCCGTATGATGTTAACCGTCGAGAAGGGACATATTTCGTAGCTTGCGGGCGCGTAGCGCATCGTAATGGCAAGCAAGTTGATAAAGAATTGTTGAAAGGTCATTATTCTGTTGCCTATGAAGGTAGCGATATCCGTTTATCAAGCTGGGCATGGAAACAACGCAAAGAGTTAACTAACTTAGCAACTTACTTTGATGGTAACTCTGTTGAAGAAAAACGCCAAATTATCTGGCAACAAATCCAAGACAGAAGTGTCAACCGCCATCTCCTTTCTTTCTGTGAAAAGTTTAGAGAGGAGCCTTTGTTTCTCTGGTATGTCAGCTACTACGACTTACCCACAGCTCAGTTTATTAAACGCTTTCTGGAATGGTATTGGTCACAATATCCAGTGATAGAAACGATCGACTAATAACAGAAGCAGAAACAGAAGCAATCGAAAGAGAAGAGAAACAGGAGATTATCGGTAAGGCTTCGCAATGAGGAGGCGGTTTCTTTATCGTGGGGTTTTCGCCATGACTACAGCTACATCAACAGCTACAGCAACAACAGAAAAGAAGGTCATTCCGTCGATTTCCAGACCAAGCTTGCAAGAATTTGGGCTCGGTTCTCATCCAGATATTCTTTGGAGAGACGGCGTGTACATCTGTCAGCATGGCAAGAAACAACTCTATTTTAGCTGTGAATTGCCTTTGTGTGAGAACTTCGATCGCATTGATGTTAATAGCCTTTATCTGACAGTAGCTGGATTAGTAACAGTTAGAGCAATGTATCTCGATGAGTGCATTGCTCAACATTATCACTTCATTGTACTCAACGGAGACGGCAATGAAGAAAAACTCATGACCTGGGAATTTCAGAGTGCTTTCTTTTAAATTCTAAAAGTGTAAGAATTTCAGATACAGAGAATGTATTTGAAATTCTTCACTTTTGCTTCGCTTTGAGAGTGTAGACTTTTTAAGAATTGTCATGAAGAAAGTAATTGCTAAAGTTGAGCGTCTACGTCCTGCTTATTTTGGAATTGTTGAAAGAATTGGCAGATACTGTAGATGGGATGATGGGGTTTTCGTTTACGATGACGGCGAAGGGGAAATGTACTTCTCCTGTGAACTTCCATTGTGTGAAAATGGCGATCGAATTGAAGTCGGTAGTTTGTACGATACCTGCTATGGAATGGTGAAAGTCCTTGAATTGAGTTTAAGCAACGACGTTATTCAAAGATTCAAATATAAAATTCTTGATGAGGACGATCGTATCGAAACTTTTTACGGTCACGAATTCTACACCATCTTTTGGTAATTCTCTTACACCTAGAAGCAGTCTTTGTTTCTAGGTTTCTGTTTCTAGGTTTCTGTTTCTGACTTTGTTCCTCCTGTCATGGTCATGTCATGGTCATGTACAGGTGTAGGTACGGGTGCAAGGGTGAGGGTGAGGGTGAAGAATACTTCGTTTGGCGGGGACGATGTTTAGATCGATCGTCCTATGCTTCTCCCAGAACTTCTCACAGAACTTCTCCCAGAACTTCTCACAGCACCCGCAACAGAATCAGAAACAGAAACAGAAACAGAAACAGCAGAAACAGCACCAGAAACAGAAACAGAAAACAAATCATGTTTCACCTGGATAATCAAGAATAATTATCCAGATGCGGATTTCTGGCTCATCAACAAAGGTAGTCAAGACAAGTTAGGGAAGCCAATCAAAAAGTTTGAACCATTTCTAACAGGTATAAAATGTCCAGTTCTTGTAATTCCTGAGTATGGGTATTATATGTGTCTGCATCTCCATCAGCAAGGATTGTGGAAAAAGTATGCGATCGGCTCAATCACTTGGAAAAATCTTCGGCTCAAGGATATCAAAGCGGTTTTTCAACACATTGGTCATACCCACCGGAATCAACACCAATCTCGGTATAAATCGTTTATTCCAGCACAGATTCCAGCCGAGAGACAAGAGTTTTTTGCTTCGCTTTAAAGTGTTGAGGTGTCTTCTTTTGTTAGGATGTGAATCTTGAAAAAAATCAATTTTGCGGGCATTGAAGGTGAAATCGTTGAAACTTCATCTCATGGTAGCTATGTCGTAGTCCGGTTGAGCGATCGAATCACCATCGTGGGCACAACGAACAATCAATTTAACTGGGAAGAGATGCCCGATGCCAGTTCTGGGTTTGATTCGTTCATTACGTATATTGGCGTTCGATCGAAGGCTGGTGCTGAAAAAGTCAAAGGAATTGTTTCTCAAGTAGGCGGTTACACTTATGCCAAAGAAAGTGAAGCTCGCAAGTCAAAACGGATTAAAGATTTCCCGTTAGAAATCAAAATTCGTGGACTGACTCCTGAGTTTGTTGCTGACGTTGTAAAACTCAAGAAAATGTAACACTTCCATTAAGTTCTCTCTGCTGCAAACTACAGTAGAGAGAACTTTGACAATTCAATATTCAGCTAGAGAGACAACCACAATTGATTCAAGCTGATTTGGAAACTGAACTAGAAACTTTCCGTCTACGCGACGCATTCCGTATCCTTGCCTGGAACACCTATGAAATTAATCGGAAATACACAGAATTAGACCAAGTTTATACACAGTTCTACACACGGTGGAGTAAATGCCAAATTCGATCGATGGATCTTGCTCAACTCACAGAACTAGCAACAGAAAGGGGTTTTACCATCGAAGGGCTGTTGTTTTACCGAGAATGCTATTACGGCATTGCTCAACCTTATCCTCCAGAAGTATTTCTGAGTAACGATTAGCTTACCTTCACTGATGGAGAGATTTCTTTTTCCATCGGTGAACTTCCAAAAATCCAGATTAAGCCTAAGTTATCTGTTAGGGGCGCTTTGCGGTGAGATTGCGAGTAAATTTACCCGTAATTACAATGAAAAAGAAAATAGCAATTTCTAATTCTCGCCGTGCATCTTACAGAGATTTTGGTATCAACGATCGAATTGGTCGCCATTGCCGTTTTGAGGACAGAGTTTGGATACACAATGATGGGGAAGGTGATTCCTACTTTTGCTGTGAAATTCCTCTCTGTCGCAACGGTGACAGATTGGAGTTTCAAGGACTTTACATCACCACTTACGGTGATGATTACAGCAAGATAATAGAAATGAAACTCACTTCAGGCCCCTACATGGTTTTCGAGTTTACTTGGGAAGACGAAGAAGGCGACATCCAGACAGGGTATGCAGATAACTTTGAATCCGCTATTTGGTAAAGTTAATCCCGAAAATCCAGGGGAGTTAACTACGATCGACCCCTGGAAAGCATTTCAATAGATTCGGTACATAAAGTTTGTCGTTAGGGTCGCTTCGCGATGAGGGAATGAGTTAGTTTTCTGACTCTTGTTCCATTTCTTTACTTTTAGAGGTTTCTGTCATGGCTATTACTTTTGTTTCCAAAACTGACAAAAAGCGTTCTTTGTTGATTGATGCCCTTCGTATTCTAGCATGGGAAGAGTATCGAGCGACCAACAAAGAATCACTCAAAAACCTTGAATATGGTGGCTATGAAGTTTTCGAGGCTGAGTGGAAAATTCATGAAATCCACCAGTACACTTATCCTGAACTGGTTACTTTTGCCAAATCCTTAGAGTTCGCTGAGAATGAATTGCTTAATCTACGATCGATCTACTACGAAAAGAAAGGCAATTTCTCTCGCTCCTCCAATTCCACTTCAGATTCATCCACCTTACCAGAAACAGTCACTTCCTTAGCTTCTGATTCTGTTGAGTTTGAGGATGATTCTGATGATTCTAAGCCATTGCCAAAGTATGATGAAGCGCCTTTCTAGGTCATTCTAGTTCCATCCACAGAAACCTCGAAGTTTGTGCTTTGAGGTTTCTCCCCAATTCCAGAGTCTTAGAATTCC
The DNA here is from genome assembly GCF_036705285.1 of Microcoleus sp. B4-C1. Taxonomy (NCBI): domain Bacteria; kingdom Bacillati; phylum Cyanobacteriota; class Cyanophyceae; order Oscillatoriales; family Microcoleaceae; genus Microcoleus; species Microcoleus sp. B4-C1. The sequence goes on from NZ_JAUBUC010000005.1 coordinate 128,960, forward strand.
TCCTGTAGTTTGTCTGTTAGGCGCTGCGCGATAGGGAGTTGAGCTAGTTTTCTTAGCTTTTGTCCAAATTCTTTACACTTTAAGAGGTTCTATCATGGCTATTGTATTTCCTTCCAAAACTGGTAAAAAGCGTTCTTTGTTGATTGATGCCTTTCGTATTCTAGCATGGGAAGAATTTCGAGCAGTCACCAAAGACGAATACAAATCTCTTGAGTTTCGTGGATATGAAATATTTGAGCTTGAATGGAAAGCTCATGAAATACATTCTTTCACATATCCTGAAGTTGTTGAATTAGCGAAGTCGTTGGAGTTTGCGGAGAATGAAATGTTGAATCTCCGATCGAACTACTATGCCAAGAAGAAATCTTCTGCTTCCAAAGCCCAATCTGCCAAAGCTCTTACCAACGGCAGTCGTTATTCTGAAGAAATTGAAGAATATCAAGCTTTCTAGTTCTAGTTCTAGTTTCATTCTCTCGTAAAGAAAACTCCGAAGTCCCGCGACTTTGGAGTTTTTTTTTTAGAGTGCCAGGAATTTGTCTGTGAGTCGATCGAAAGCTCGAACTTAAAGATTATTTGTCTCAACGCAAAATCCAGAGACAGGAGATTATCTGTGAGGTCTTCGTGATGGGGATGTGAGTTTTCTTATCGCAAAATGCGAAGTCCAGAGCCAGAGTCGGATCTGTGAGGCGCTTCGCGATAAGAAAGCGAGTTAGTTTTTGTCGTTATTAAATAATTAGGAGAAAGACCATGAAATTGACTGAACTCATCACATCCATGTCCATTGTCGGTTTGCTCACAACTTACACAGTCCCAGTAAGTTTGAGAATCATAGCCAATGCGAAAGTCACTGGAGCTTTGCTTCAATTGCATCAGACATCGAAACAGTCGAGATATGATGCAATCGTGAATTATGGACAAGTCCGATCGGTTGCGATATTTGCTGGTGAAAAGCCAGCAATCGCAGTATGTTTAGATGGAGTTTGTGGCAAGCCCGTGCCATTGCCTGAAGGTATTGTCATTAAATCCACATTTAGAGGAATTGATGCAAAAGTAGCTGGTAAAGCTGGAGCCGATCGAGCCACGTTGATTAGTTGGAGTAGTGAAACGAATGCTGGGATTGGTGGCAGCTTCGGTCAGCACGGAAGCATCACCTTCAGTCATCCTTGGTCGCTGAAAAAGTTTTGTCTCGTCAGAGGCGGAGCTTTTGGTAATGAAGGCGAATATGTGATCCGCAAAGATAAGGAATGCAAATAGAAGAAATCTCTAGCCCTAGCTGGAGATTTTTTTTAAAACCCGCCCACTCTTTTCCTAAACACCGATATTCAGCGCCAGAAGCTTATCTGTTAGGGCTTCACTTTCAGGAAATGACTTAATTCTTGTACTAACAATGCTTCACCTTCCTAACTACTTCAACTTAGCCCAACAGCAAGAACTCCTTACAATTGCCAGAAACATAGCCCAATTAAATGGTGGCATGACTACTCCTACAATGCCCAACGGTGCTCGATACAATTGCAGCCAAACTAGCTGCGGATTAGTAGGCTGGCTTTCCGATCGCAAAGGCTACCGCTACTCCAAAATCAATCCTGAAAATAGCCAGCCCTTTGCTGCAATGCCTCCTCAACTGACCGAGATTGCTCAAAAACTAGCCCTTCTAGTAGATGAGCCTCACTACCAGCCAGAAACTTGCTTAATCAACTTCTACGCTGCCAATTGCAAGAGTAGACTAGGGCTGCATCAAGATAATACAGAACAAAACCTCAAGCCCTGCATAATCTCGATCTCGCTTGGTGACGACTGCCTCTTCTCGATCGGTGGCAACAACAGGAAAGATCCAACAACGGATCTAATCCTTCGATCGGGCGACGCACTGATCCTACACGGTGATAGCCGACTAGCTTTTCACGCAGTAAAGAAGATACTCCCAGGAACTTCTAACTTGCTGAAAAACAACGGCAGACTAAACCTCACCTTCCGCCAAGTGTACTAGCCACTGCTAATAGAACTGCTGATAACTTCAGCAATTCTATTAGCTTTTTTATCCAATTTGATATTTCTATGATTGAAGTAGTGAACGGTAAACAACATGGTTTTGTTGGTGAAAATAAAATCTACATTGGTAGAGCTAATAAATCTCTCGGACTAGAATCAAGTCCTTTATCTAATCCTTACAAAATTGGTGTTGATGGGAATCGAGCAGAAGTAATAGCACTTTACAGAAAATGGCTATGGAAGAGAATAGTGATTGGTTACAATAATCCCAATCAAACTTTCAAGGAATTATTCTCGATTGCCCATAGAGTTAACAATGGAGAAAAAATTAAACTTATTTGTTACTGCAAGCCATTAGATTGTCATGGTGATGTCGTTGTTAAGTGTATTAATTGGATAATTTTAGAAAAACTAAAGTAATGCTTCGCTATGAGTTGTTGATTCTTTTTCAGGTAACAACTCATGGCAGCAAGCAATATTCCAGCGTTACTTCAGCGTGTCGATCGAAGTCTGAATCGTAATACTCAGTACAATTTTGAGGAAGCATTTGACCAAAAAGAATACAACACAGCAATGATAACGGGTCATCGCTGGTTCAATTACAACATTCCGATCGATAAACTTATCGCAATGGCAGTAAATCAGGGTGTGACTAAATTTTTGTGTGGTATGGCACTCGGTGCTGATCAAGTTGCAGCCGAGATTTTGATTCACCGTAAGCTGAAATGGACAGCCGTGATTCCTTGTGCTGACCAACATCTTCTTTGGAAACCTCGTGAGCAAAGTCATTACAAAAAATTGCTGGAGCAAGCAACTGATCAAGTCTGCCTTTACAAGAATTACAGTCCCGGTGTCATGCAGGCACGGAATTTGTGGATGGTCAAGCGATCGGACATTTGCCTAGCAGTTTTCTCCGGTGATCCTCACGGCGTTGGGGGCGGAACTGCCACAACTTTCAAGATGGCACGCGATCGCAATCTTCTCATTTATCAGTACATCCCAGCTAAATCCGAGTTCGTAATCATTGAACCCGCTTATCAACAACTAAACCTTTTTTAGCGACATGAAATCAAAAAAGAAAATCACCCAACACATCTACGGTCGAATCAAAAAGCTAGCCGATGCTGCCATTGAACGTGGCGACATCGAAACTTGCGAACGAATTTCTGATGACATTTACCTCATCAAACGATCGTCCGATCTGACACCAACTACTTACACAGCAGTTGGTGCTGGCAGTTTACTTTACCTGTTAAACTCTTTGGCTCAGGCTCAATCTCAGGTTCAATCCCAGTAACAGAAATTCAGAATCAACATTGTTCCCGGTAGCATTATTGTTACTGGGAATTTGAAAGACAAAGTTTCTCGTAAAGGTGCTTCGCAATGAGGAAGTGTTGTTTACTTTACCGAGAATTATTTATGTTGATTGAAAAGACTGAAATCCAAGATTACCGCTCCCTTGAGTGGAATACTGAAGCCGAATGGCCAATCCCACTCCCAGAATACAATATCAATGGCTACGTCGTTTCTAGGTATTATGTACCCGACGAAGCTCCCGTAATTCCCACTGGCTGGATTTACGAGTTTAATGACGGTCGATTTATGTCTGAGGCGCAGATTAGCCGGATTAAATGGTAATCTTCAGATTACTTTTTAGCTAGAAAAAAGCTGACTTTTTAAGCTTTTTTTCTAGCTTTTTCTTTAGCTTTTCTCTAGCTGCTACAGCCACAACAGAAACCCTTCGGCTACGCTCATGGCATCCCAAGAACAGAAACATAAACAGGATTTCTCGAAACAATCTAGAAACATTTGAGAAACAGAAACATCGTGCTTTGCTCTGCTGTGGAGTAATGATGTTTCTGACAACGAGATTGTGAAAAACAGAAAAACAATCCCAAAAAAGTACCCCAAAATTGTCGCGGGGGGTGCTTCGCTTTGGGGTACTGATTCTTTATCGAAGTAACAACTATGTCGATTCTACCATCTTCCACTTCTTCCACATCAAGTTTACCACACATCGACATTCCAGATCCGAGAACTGTAGAGTTCAATGCACAGATTCCCTGGAAAGCTTCGGACAGACTTCTTGAAGAAGCGATCGGCAAACTGATTAATCTGGATGAAATTGTCGATCGGCTCCAAGCACTTGATTGCCAACATTGCACACCATTCACGGCTGAGCAAGTTAAGTTTGCTTTCCTCAAATGGATTGAGAATCATCTTGAGTCAATCGAACTCCAGCCCGAATGGTTTATCCATCGGGATTTTAAACATTTTGAGCGTCATTTACCTGAGCTTGATGGTTCCTTCTTTCCAGAGGAAGAGTACGACAGGGAACCTATCTGTGAAGAACAAGGTGCTCAATATGTTGCTGAGTTAGCTGCTACTGAATTAGTTGCTACTTACCATCAACTATCTCAACTTGAAGATGCTTTTGAGGGCACTCCCCAGCAAGCAGCCGTAGCAGCACTGGATTGGTAGTCACTGGTAGCCAAGAACAGTTAAAAAATCCGTTGACATAGAAACAGATTAAAAACAGACGAACATTCTGTTTCTATGTCCACGGAATCCACCGTATTTACCGACAAAATTCTAACATGGATATTCCCCAGATTCCCACACCACATTTGAAACGAATTGCTGAAATTCGCAATCAAATTGAAGCTCTCAAAGCTGAGGCTGAAGCGATCGAACCTGATGCGATTCTTGAAGGCTTTGATGTTCTTCAATCCCAACAGTCCCAGAAACAGATTATTTACAATGATGCCAATGCCAAAATTGTAATCCAATTCCGTAATCAGTATGATGACAAAATCCTTCCCATTCAGCGACTAGATGAAGACATTGCCCGAGAATATGAAAAAGTCTGCCTATCTAATGCTGAATCCATCCAATCTTCTAAATCCCTCATTCACCAACTTCAAACTCAACTCGAAGAAGCAGAAGCAAAATTAGAAACGTTTCTCACTTCTCCACATTTAGAAAACTTGAAGAAACAGCGGTCGATCGCTCTGAATCAGACTAAGTTTCAAGTGCCAAAATTAGCGGTTTATGTTCATTTATTGAAGCATTAATCAACTACACAGGTTAAAATATATGAAAGCCCAAAAGTGTTAAAAGTTTGGCTCCGCTTTTGGGTTTTGAGTTCTTTTCCGCAAACAAGTCGATACTCACAATCATCGTTATTCATCACGATCGAAGCTGAACTTATGGAAACCCAGAGTGATAGTAATGCTTCGCTGTTGGGCTTTGAGTTTCTTATTTCTCCTCAGAAACTAGAAACAAAAACAGAAATCTGAACAGAAACAAAACCTGAAACTTAACCTAAAACTGAACCAAAAACCATGCAGAATCCAATTATCGTAGACGGACACGCATTCAGAATTCCCGGTGTCCCTAGCCGTTACAGAGCAAATTGTTCCAGGGATTTCGGGGTGTTTGTCACCGGAGACACAAAAGGCTTAAACATTCTCGAAGTTCAAGAAAAAAAGTTAAGCCGTGGAAAATTCGTTGAGATGGCGGTGTGTGCGATCGGCTCCAAAACTTTAACTTTTGAGCCAAATTATGTCAATGAAGAATTCACAGAAATCTGGGGATTCCCAGTATCGGGAGGTATGAAAGATTACTTTCATGCCAATTGTTCTGAACTGTCAACTTTCTTGATTCATCGGCAATCACGAGACAAACTGAAAACTTTGGTTGAGAGCTTCAGTCAGCAAGCATTCAATGCTTGGGTTGCTGAAGGAATGCCAGGGAATTATGAGGAATATGCTCGATCGAAAGCTGCTGATGCTCTGTTCACCAACATTTTCCGCTTTGAATTGACTAAGCAGGAAAGTCGGGAGTACGGAGCTTATTACTCAGTCTCAGTGTCGGTTCGTCCGCCAAATGGAGCTTTAGATGAAGCAGCTCTCAAAGCAGCACGTCAAGTCCATGATGCTGAAGTTCAAGGCACGATACTTTGCGAAGATATTCGCTTAGTCGAGAATGAGCAAATATGCGTTGCCTCAATGCCTGCTGCTCAATCTCCAGCTTTGCCCGAAGCTGAATTGCAACCACCAGCAATTAATGTGACCACCACGTCCGCAAAACAAATCAAGTCCGCTAAGTAATCCTGAAGTTTAGCTAAAAAGTTGGGGAACAATCCCCAGCTTTTTTTTTAAAGCCAGTGTCAGTTGATCGACACCTAAAAGTAACCACAACAGGGAGAACAAAAACAATGGGAAAAACTAATATTTCATGGACTGATTACACTTGGAATCCAATCGTGGGTTGTGAGGGGATTAGTCCAGGCTGTGACAACTGTTATGCAAAAATGCTGGCTCAATCACCAAGACTGCAACAATTCGTGCAATATCAAGAAGCTAAAGAATGGGATGGTACGATTGTCTTTGTGCCGTCCCAATTGCTCAAGCCTTTTGGATGGAAAAAACCACAGTTAGTTTTCCCTTCAATGAGCGATCCGGGGCATCACAATGTTAAACAGGATGAGCTTGACCAAATTTTTGCAGTAATGTCGATCGCAAGCGAACATCAATTTCAGATATTAAGCAAACGACCGAAAGCGATAAAGCACTACATCAAAAATCTCACTAGCGATCGTCTCTACGAAGCAGCAAAACATTTTTGGAAGGAAGACAAAATCCCCAAACGACTATGGCGACCACTCCCACTTCTTCGAGAATACTTTGATAATCTGCAATTTCCGATTAAGAATCTCTGGATTGGAACCAGTGTCGAGAATCAGGATGTAGCCGATCGCATCCTTGATGTAAGAGATACAGCAGCCCACATCCGGTTCATTAGCTGTGAACCTTTGCTAGACCGGGTTGATTTGCGAAAATATCTCGGTATCTGTGTCGGCTGCCAGACCTGCGAGTTTCGAGGCGATCATCGAATTGGAAAACCGATGGTAAATTGGGTTATTTGTGGCGGAGAATCAGCCCAAAAACGCAACGATGCCCGTCCGTGTCATCTAGATTGGTTGCGATCGATCGTTCAGCAATGTCAAATGGCTGGTGTTGCGGTCAGTGTCAAGCAACTGGGTTCTAATCCGATCGATTCTCGGATGTACATTGATGGAGTGGCGATGACGAGTTTCCAAGTCAAAGTCAAAGACCACACAGATGTTAATGAATTCCCTGAAGAACTGAAATGGCGACAACATCCAGTTTTCTAGATTCATCTATGGATGCAGGTTTTTACTCTGAACCTGCATTCATACTTTGGCAAGGGCGCTACGCGATGTGGTAGTGATTTTTAGAACTAAAACAGTCATGACTCAACAAAATAGACCCGAAATTAAAGTTCGAGAAACCCGCCCGTCTGATGGTCTTTTGTACGATCGGAACTTGTTTATTGCTTACTGGATTGAAGAAGGGGATTTAGAACAATTTCCTGACTATCCACCAGATGCGATAAATGGGTGCTGCGGTGATACCGAACAAGAAGCTCTTCAAAATGCTGAAAACCATTGGAGAATTCGAGAAGAAAATCATCGTCAAAACCGTGAAAAATTCTATGCCAAATATGGACGCTACCCTGATTGACTTAACTGGCAGGGCGGTACGCCATCGCAGCCCTGTTTTTCTTTCGGATGATTATCAGACACAAACCCCTGCGTTAAATTCAGGGGTTTGATGCTTCGCTTTAGGGGGTGCAACCTACTTACCGTTGAAAAATGCCAACTCACCTTTTTGGACTGTTAGAAAAACAGAGCCAGCAGCAATTAAGAAAACTGACGGCAATAATGTTGTACGAAGTGGAATATATCGAGCCTGTTTTAGGTGAAGAGTTATTCCCCTACTACCGCCATTACTGCGTCATCTCGGCTCTAGGGACTGATTACTCTCGCAAAGGCTTTGGCATTTACGACGATCGAACTGATAAATACGATCGGATTGCTCACGTTCTCAGGCATTTATAACAATCCTGTTTAATTCAGTTTGCTAGTGAGGCTTCGCTGTAGGGTAGTGTGTCTAAGCTCTACCCTATAGTTATAGCCATGAAAGTATTCCTCACTGGAACCGAATATTTGCAGAAGATGAACCATGAAATGTGGACGAGGATTCACAATATCACCAAACTAAATGCTGAAATCCTAATCGGCAATTATCGCGGGTTTGACCAACTTGCCCTCCTCTTCCTAACCATTTTGCAGTATCCCAATGTCACGGTTTACGAAACTGGCAGTAATCTCAGTTTTGGATACCCGCTTGTCTTTGTTGGTCGGTATCCGGCTCAGGACATCTTTATGAGCAAACAAGCTGACTATATGTTGGCGGTGTACGACGGCAAAAGTCGTGGAGTTCGAGCCAACTTGAAGCGGATGCCACCAAATCGTATCCGCATTATCCGAGTTTAGCACTTTTACAAACAGAAACTAAAACACAACCCGGAACAATTTACTAATTTGTTTCGGGTTGTGTTTCTGTGAAAGTTTCGTATCGGCTCAATAAATAGGGGGAGCAGTTATTCTAGTTGCCAAGACAAGCCCAAGGGATGAAGAGAAGATTTTTCG
>NZ_JAUBUC010000154.1:0-7028 GCF_036705285.1 Microcoleus sp. B4-C1
GCTAAGTGTCGGTTTTCCAAAAAAACAATACATCATATCATACTTTTGTATACTTGCAAAATCGGGATGCTCCCAATGAGAATGGCGTCAACATAAGGAAAGTTCCTGCTGTTAAAGCCCTTTGAAGGGATGGAAGAGTTAAATCAGATTCTGGCAGTGATTGAGTAGGTGATTGCTGAATCTCATCCATAAATTGCTTAAAATTACTCATCACTGATTGAGTAGGTGATTGCTCAATCTCATCCATAACTTCCTTAAAATTACTCATCACTTATTCTCACTTGGTATGCCGATTTTTCCACGAACCATAAAAAGAACGAAGCAGCTTTTCAAATGACTTGACAACTTCCTCTATAATTTTACCTTTCGTTTTATCATCCAACCGATTCCATAGTCTGAAAAACCAATTAAATAGTTCAGATAGCCAACCAAACATCCGTATACTCCAAAGCTACGAAACAGAACCTATAACCCAACGCTGTAATATTTGCTGCATATACATAGCCAAGCTTACCTTCTCAATTGCTCGCAGTTTTCTGCTATTTGCTGCGAGGTGCGAGGAAATACTAAAGCCAGACTAAACGCTGATGAAGGTTGGGTTGCAACAGGAAACCCAACCTACCAATTCAAACTGAACTAACTATCTTTACCCTTTACCTCCAAACAGTTTATATATTCCGTATCCAACAGCAGCCGCCGCAGCAACAGGTGCAGCCGCAACTATGGCAGTACCAGCAATTGCGCCTCCCCCGACAACGCCACCGATACCAGCAAGGGTGCCCATAATTGCAGCACCAGAAGCACCGCCAGCTACCGTTACAGCACCAGCACCAACTAGACCAGCAGCAGCCCCAATGTTTGTAGCTGTTCTTGCCGCTGCACGAGCATCATTCTCTTCCTCAGACAAGTTCGATTGCTCTTTGAACAAAGTTTCATTCATTATTTTTGCCCCCAGATAAGCAGGGCCTGCTGCTAATACCGCAGGAGCCGCCGCCATACCACCACCAACCACACCACCTGCTGCAGCTAGACCAGAAGTAATTCCTGCTCCTGAAGTTGCTGCAACAGTCAACCCTGTAGCAGCACTGGCAGCCGCACCTACTGCAGCACCAGTTTCTGCAACCGCTTTGACTGTTTTGACTGTATTTCCATTAATTCCCAGAGTTTTTTCTACAACATTTTCTACCACTTCTTCACCTGCTTTACTGGCCAAATCTTCCCAATTCATAAATCAATTTATCCTTTTAATACTTGTTCCATTATCCTTAATAAATTTAAGGTTTGTCTAGCCCAAAAATGTTCTATTTTGCCCCCAATTCTCCCTCGCTTTTACTTTTACTTTAATCTAAGTTTGTAGAACAATGTACGAAAATGTACGAAAATGTTGGCAGTTGTGAGCTACAATACACAAAACTCTCGCATCTCCCTGCCAGATGAATCTTAAAGAAATGTTAAATGTCGCCGATCGCATAGTTTTCGAGAAAACAGGTCAGCACCTTGACGATTTACAAGAGGCGGTACTGCGGGGAACTCTAGAACGCGAGACATACAAGCACATAGCCAAAGATTTTGACTGTTCTGAAAGTAGTGCTAGGAATGCGGGTTCGGAATTATGGCGGATTCTTTCAGAAGAATTAGGGGAAGATGTCAATAAAAAGAATTTTTGCTCGGCAATGGAGAGGTTGCAAATCTCCATTGTTTCGCATTTTGCACAAGACTGTGTGCAAATAAGTTGCGTTAATTATTGTGGAGAAGCTAGACACCCGCCAAATATCCCAAACTCACAGCAACCAAATCAAGAAACATCTAACTCAAAACAAACTCAAACTTCACATCAAGATTTAAGCGAAATGCCGGAATTGGGTGATTTCTTCGATCGCACTCCCGAACTCCAAACCCTCACCACCTGGATTCTACAACAACGCTGTCGCCTCATCACCCTCACCGGCATCAGCGGTATCGGCAAAACCACCCTAGCAGTACAACTCGTACAACAAATTAAAGATGAGTTTGAGTACGCAGTTTGGTACACGCTAGACGAATTCCCCACCATAGATAAATTTCAATCTAACCTAATACAGCTTTTTTGCCATTCCGAAAAACAAGATTCATCCCCAACAAACCAAAAACGCTTACCGCTGATTAAGTATTTACAAAACCATCGCTGTTTAATCGTCTTAGATGACGTTCACAACCTTTTCTGTAGTGGCGAATTGGCAGGAAAATATAAACCAGAATCCGAAGATTATCGCTCTTTTTTCAAACAAATAGAAAAATTATCCCATCAAAGCTGCTTTCTGTTAATCGGTTGGGAACAACCGAGAGAAGTGACTCAAGCTAAAAGCCAAAATACTTCTATTCGTACCTTACAAGTCAAAGGTTTAGACATCGCCGCCGGACAGGAAATACTCAGAGATTATGGGTTAGAAGAAAGCGACAACACTGAAGCACTCATTCATCGCTACCAAGGCAACCCCCTATGGTTAAAAAGCGTAGCGAATCTGATTCAAGACTTGGGAGGAGGCGTGACAGAGTTATTGCCAAATGATACCATATTGTTGCCCGAAGATTTGAAAGATGTTTTACAGCAGCAGTTCGATCGCCTATCCGAACTAGAAAAACAAGTAATCTCCTTGTTAGCCAAAGAAAGCCAGCCAATAAACCGGGCAAAATTGCTCGAAAATGACCTAATTCCGGCTTCAGATTTGCTAAATGCGCTGCAATCTCTATCGCGGCGCTGCTTGATTGAACAACAAGCAAATTTTTACACTCTGCCGCCAGTGATCAGGGAATATATCAAAGGGTTATAACCCACATCTTGCACCCTTCTCAAGAACAGGCAAGATGCCTGTTCCACAAAGAGTGAATTTTCTTGTGGAACAGGCATCTTGCCTGTTCCTAAAAAGCTTATTGATAATGGTGCAACATCTCAGTTATAACCAACGATATGCTTCAGGCTCAACAGTCAAAGCCGATCGCGAACTTCTTTAAAACAAGCTTCAATTTCCCCCCATGATGGATAATTTCCATAGCAGAGTCTACCGCACTGCTGTTCGTATTCTCTAGCAATAGTTTGACGCAGTTCTCCTGTTGGGAAGAGAGCCGAACTGTTGGAAAATTTCATCGCTGACGGCGGCTGATAATCTGGGAAGTGTTCGCGGCTAATGCGATCGCAATCCTCTTTAATCTGGCTGTATTCCTCAGTTTGGAACATTTGGCGCACTTCGGACTTTTGAGCTAAACAAAACAGGTCGTAGTAATGTCTGGCGTAGCTTCCAATTGATTGCCCATCCTGCTGAATCTTCACTACTTTAGAGTGAATTGCAAACAGCTTCTCAACAAAGGTGCGCCGAAAGTCCAGCAATAGCATAGAGAAAGGCAATTCATCTTCAGTATCAAGACTCTGCCCAATTTTACGCAGAAATTCAGCCACATAGGAAGACAGTTGTACAGTCTGCGTAGGATAAGTGCCGCTGCGAGTTCCCATTTCTAAGAATACACGATTGGCGATCGCCTGATTGCCCGAAAATTGCTGAGTGTAGCTGAAATAGCTATTGCGAAAAACCCCCCGCTTCCGCTTGGACGAATCAGGTTCTAGCGTCAAAGCAGGATGCTCTCCCACAGCACTTTCGATTGCTGCTAATTCTTTATCAATTCTGTTTGCACCAAGGGGAGGAACGAATGCCTGTTTGTTCAAAAACAGATCGATATCCTCCGAGAATCGTTCTATCAGTTTCCACCCCTTCGAGAGGCTGGTTCCGCCTTTAAAAATGACTTGAGTACGCCACTGATTCGCCACAATTCGTAGCGCCTCAGTGACATAGTAATCTTTCTCGATGAATTGTTCGGTGAGTCCAAAGCGATCGAAATGTTCCCTAGCTGCGATGACAGCATCGCGGAAATCAGGATGTTCAAACATTTTCACTCGGCTTGCCACTCCTTGGCATAACTCAGATTGCTGAAGTTACCAAAATCAAACCGAGAGACTGGATTTAGGCTTTTTCGGAGTTTTTCTAGCTCTTTAGGACTCTTTCTGAGTTCCTGTCCGATCGCACCCAGCATAGCTCGTACTCGCGGCGGTTCCGCATCTGCAACTGCAAGCAAACGTTCAAAGCGAGATCCTTCTCGAAAATAGTCTAGCAACCTTTGCTTAGTCTCCGTCAGAGACAACTCGCTCAACTTACCCCTAGACCTTAAAAAATCAAGCATTGCTGCATCAGTTGCTTCTAAGCGATTCCAAGTTTCAGGTCTGCGAGTGTGGATTCGGGCGCGAGAACCAATTATAGTGCGGGGGACACTGTTCGCTGAGGTAGCAAATTCACCTTGAATTGCGTTTTGAGTGGTAAACCCTAATAAATTAGCCGCACTCAGTCCAGCCGGATGCAAGTTTTGTTTTGTCAGCAGTTTTTGGATATCGCTTGAAGAGGGACGACTGCGACCAAATCGAGTCGGGCGCGATCGATAGTATAGTCCTTTGCTGACTCGCTCCAAAATTCCGTTTTCCGCCATTCGGGAAAGTGCTTTGCTGACCGCAGTTGACGGCAGGTTAGAAAAGTCAGAGTGCCGCCAATAGCCTTCTCCCCGTTCCTCAATCTGTCTGCGAATTAACTCTGCTGTGTTGACTTGACTCCTTTTCATCCCTTGAATCCCAGGTCAGGGTCTTAATCCCATTATTCTCACCACTTTCTAAATTGTCAAGTTTTTGTGGCAAAAAACTTGACAAATAACCTGGATTATCTGCTGCGTTATAGTACCCTAGAACATTTCAAAGCTTGAGTTGTGCAAGCAAGCGTATGGGGAGGGCGATCGCCCGTGCAGTGTAATTGATACAACCGTTGCTTGCATTCCCCGCGCTTCACCCAAATTATTAGCAGTGGCAATGGGCGATCGGGTAAATGGGGCGATCGGTTCGATAGAATCATCGGAAGTCGCAATTCCATTGTTTGCCATGACGCTGAAAGAATTAGAGCCTCAACTCCTGGCACTCTCTGACGATGAAAAAGCTCAAGTCGTTCAACTCCTCACTCAAGGTAAAATCACTCCTTGGCGCGGTATTGAAAAAACGCCTGATGTTTGTGGTGGGAGTGCCTGCATTGCTGGAACTCGCATCACCGTTTGGGGACTTGTAGAAGCTCGTCACATTGGCTATAGCGAAGCCGAGTTACTCACAAGCTATCTATCGCTATCTGCGACTGATATTGCTAACGCTTGGGCTTATGCTGAAGCCTTTCCCGATGAAATTGAAACAGAAATTCGGGAAAACGATGAAGTGATGGACGAGGATTTGTAGCAGATGGCACGTCTCTATGCCGATGAGCAATACCTTCACCTTAACTTAGACGGTAGTGATGCCTTACCCTAAATGCTTCAAGACTTGAAAAGCCGATCGCAATTCACTTGGCACAGTATTGCAAAACTTCGTTAAGCTTATAAGCAGTGGTAAGCGATGATGGTATTATGTAGTCAGGAGGTCAACATGAAACTACCTGACTACGCCAAAGCAATAGGCATAAGTTACACAACCGCGTGGCTAGGCGTGGAAGGCAAACAAACTGCCACATCCGGCACGGCAGACGGAAAGCGGTCTGATTATAGTTGACTACTTGCCACAATCGCCATCAAACCAGGTCAAGAAGAATCGAGTCGCTATTTACAGTCGAGTCTCATCTTCGGAAAACAAAGATAACCTCAACCGTCAATCGGAGAGGTTAACTGAGTACGCCATGGGAGCATGTCACTTCTGTAGTGAGTAATGATACTCATGCAGGTTTTCGCTGATTACCAATTAAGCCGTTCAAGTAAGCACAACGATGAGCTAATACTTGTCCCACATGTTCTGATTTCCAACTCGCTCCAGATATTTTAATTCGTCTGGCTATTTGCTTAATGCCTGATTCTACCGCTCCCGAACCAATAGAACAGATGCCATCCCTGGAGAAAACTTCATAGTTAATAATCCTTTCTTTGTGCTTTTCTAAATATTTGCAAAAATTCACTGCTGATTTTTTCTTGAGCTTTGTAAATAGAGCTAACGCACTCTCTACATTCCCTTTCCACAAGTAGGCTTCTGCTTGCTTGAGCCGCTTAATTGAACCGCCTACTTTCTGAAGATTTTCAGTGAGATGATACCAATCGAGAATTTCTCTTCTCTCCTGTTCACAAGTGATTTCCTTAAATATATTCCACACTCCATCATGTCCATCACCTAGGCAAGTTACAGGTTTTGCTAGCGGTTGTTTATTTGCCCAATCAATGATGATATCATTTTGATTGAAACTAGCCACTATACCAGCTTCCGACACAATTGCTTTATAGTCTTTCCATTCAGATTTTTGCCCTTTAGGTACCCTCAGTCGTACTTTTCCACCATCTGCACTTAGCTCTGAAATATCTTCTGTTGATATCGGTTCGCTGAAGTCTTGATAATGTACTAATATGAGTTGTGTTTTAGCCGGAACAGTCACTCCCGTTAGATACTTAATATCTTGGGCGGCATGCTTATAAGCAACATTGGCACTCAGTCTTAAGCAACAGTTTTCTAAATGTGGACTCAACCTACTAGCACTACCGCAGCCTAGTTTATCTGCTTGCTTTTGGGTGATACTTAAATTACCTAGGGTACTTTTTAAAGTCTTGATTCTTCCGGCTTTTGTACCGCTAGCTGAGCAGATAAAAAAAAGCCGATATGTGGTGTCACATGAGTCAAAACTTGGTCTCTCACGGCGAGTTCAATATCTTCTAATGTCTGCAAGGAATCAGGATTACAATCATCATAAAGGATGGCAGAAATAGCATCTAGATGTGTTTTAATTGTCTGTTGTTGTTCAGGTGTCATGATTATATATCCAGTGGGAAGAGATGATAATTATCGCCTATTATACTGATGATCGGTAAAAAAGTCATGGTGGGGTTCACGAGTATTTATACTCATCGCAAAAGTGACACGCTCCCGTACGCCATTGCTAACGGCTATCAAATTGTTAAAAATGTCAAAGAAATTGGCAGCGGATTGAACGACCACCGAAAAC
>NZ_JAUBUC010000006.1:0-15497 GCF_036705285.1 Microcoleus sp. B4-C1
AATTAATAATTAAATGGGGTCGCAAAATTAAAAATAAGGGTAATGCTTGTATCACAGTTTAAATGTGCAACAGCTTAGGTATATTAACCCGATTTAATACCAGTTCTTAAAATTTTACCGACAACTAAGGACACGGCAATGCCATGCCCCTAATTTTTCGAGTTGTATAATAAAGCTTACTTCGACTCGAAAGTCATCTCCACGGCCATTGTTGTTGTGATTGTTAATTCTTCAGAACTGCCAGCATTTTTAGCACTCATTTCGCTATTTGAACTAACAGACGCAGTAGACCGAAAAGGGTTTAATCTATCCAAGCGCATTGTGATTGCTCCCCCACCCTCAGAAGTAAAAGATTTTAGGGTTAAGGTAGTTCCCGGAGGCAGTTGGGGAGAGGTAATATTTTGAGGGTTTGCTTGCTGCTCTATACTTACATTCAGAGAGGCAACTCCATCTTGCCAGCTAGCCAATTCATAGGTAGAAATGACATTCATATTCATGCCACTGAAATCAGAGGAAGAAGAAACGCGCCATTTGGCTCCTTTTCCGACTGCTTCGGCAGGCAGCGGCGAGGCAAGTTGCTCTAGAGATTTAGACGTTTGTCTAACCATTTGTTTGAGGTTGTTGTCAGCTCCTTCGGGCAAAATAAAGTTACCTCCTTTATTAAAACCGCGATTGTCCATGATGAAAGAGCCTTTCATTCCGACCATGCTTTTGAGTGCGGAACGCATGGCATCTAGGGCTGCTGGCGGGGTATTTCCAGTATCGCCGATGATATCTGCGTTAGTATAAGCAAACTCGTAGTGAATATCACCGTTGGGATCAATTTTAGTGACTTTTGTCTCGAAAGTCATCACCGATACTGGACTTTTAGCCGCAGGCGAAGAGCGACCCAATGCGGATATTTTCATATCCATTTTTAGGGTCATAACTGTCGTTTCTTTGACATCGATAGCTGGTTTTAAACGCAGTTGCTGTCGGGGTTCCACTCCCGGATTTAGCAGTTCCACTTGCGGGGTTTTTGAGTTGGTGGCAGGCGCGGATACGCCAGGGGATGGCTGCTGAACTAGAAGTGGAGTTTCAGCACTTAGGGAAGCAGGAGAAAGCTCGATCGCCCATCCGGCACTTACCAAACAAAGAGATGCAATAAACTGTCTTTTTTTCATGGACTTAATTTCCTGTTATTTGAATGTTGTTCTGTTGCCACAGTCGATCGACTGTCACGAATTTGTAACCTTTGTACAAAAGCAATGGAATTATTTTATCCGCCGAAGCTGCAACATCTTCACCACCGCAAAAGCCGTCGTGCAGTACAATAATTGATCCGTTTTCTGTTTGCTGCACGATGCGACTAATAACTTTCCTCACCCCCGGCCGCACCCAATCTTCCGGGACGACACTCCACATTACAGGACGATATTCCCACTGTTGCAATAACTCTAATGTTCGCGGCGTAAAAATGCCGTTGGGCGGCCGCACGTCCAGGATGAATTCTGGGTCTAAATCGCAAGCTTTGGCAATTGCTTTCTGCGTGTCCTCTAAACTTTGTTTGAGTTCGTGGGTTTTGAGTTTAGGAAACGATATATGCTGATAGCCGTGGAGGCCGATCCAGTGTCCGCGATCGTACACTTCTTTAGCCGTTTCTGGATGCCTGTCCACGCAAAAACCTAGCCAGAAAAAACTAGCTTTGATGTCGTATTTATCTAAAATTTTTAACAGTTGAGGTGTGTGCTGACGGTGTGGACCGTCGTCAAATGTGAGGGCAATCTCTCGGCTTTTGATATCTCCCGTCCACAGACATCTGGGAAAAGCAGATTTGAGGATGGGATGAACGACAGGAAACAGGGGTGCTAATGGCATTGATTAATGTTGTTTAGGGCGATCGGGTAGAAATGAAGCTGCGTTACAATAGAATAAAGTTAACTCAATCGAGGTAAATATGACAACTGCCGTTGATATAGGAACGCTAATTGTCCGCACGCCCGGAACTTGCGGCGGCCGCCCGCGAATTGCAGGAACTAGAATTACGGTAGAGAACATTGCTATTGATTTTAATGCGGGATGGACTCCTGAAGTAATTGTTCAAAAGAGAACGCACTTGAATTTAGCACAGGTTTATGCAGCCTTAGCTTACTATTATGCGAACAAAAAGCAAATTGACGCGGAAATAGCAGCAGAAAATGCTGAGTGGGAGCGCTTGGAAGCAGACTCTATGGCAGGTAAGCTATCGTGAGTAAGATTCGTTTATATCTTGATGAGGATATTCAGGAACAAGCTCTAATCTTAGCTCTGCGAAATTCGGGTGTAGATGTGATAACAACCTCGGAGGCTAACAGGCTGAGTTTTTCAGATGAAGAACAGCTCACTTGGGCAACCGAGCAAAGGCGAGTCGTTTACAGTTTTAATAGGAGAGATTTCAGCCGTTTACACAATATCTGTATTGCAGAAGAGAGAAGTCATGCTGGAAT
Source organism: Microcoleus sp. B4-C1 (assembly GCF_036705285.1). Classification (NCBI taxonomy): domain Bacteria; kingdom Bacillati; phylum Cyanobacteriota; class Cyanophyceae; order Oscillatoriales; family Microcoleaceae; genus Microcoleus; species Microcoleus sp. B4-C1. The sequence continues at coordinate 2,466 of NZ_JAUBUC010000006.1, forward strand.
CATTCTTGCACAACAGCAGCGGTATTCAGTGGGCGCACAGTTGCGGGGACTTTTGAATTTGATTGCTGCTAAGTCAGCAGAGGAAATGATCGACCAACTGGAGTATCTTGGAACTTATATAAGAGATGAATAAAAATATGAAATAAACTTGAGTGAGTGCCGAATACTTAATGGTTTAACTCTTTTGATATAGACTAAATCTAGCCACAGTCTATCGACCTCTATCTCGCGGTTGATGCGATCGCCCTACAGTGTCTTCCTATACTAAAAACTAGCACAAGTAATCTACCTACCATCAAGGAGGAACAATGACCGAGGAATATTTAGCCGAACGAACAGTTTCAGCCGTATTTAAGGAAGAAGAACAATTAGACGGCGTAATTCGGCGGTTGCTCGATCGCGGAGTTTCCCGCGACCACATCTCAGTAATGGGAAAAAACTTTCAATCTAAAACTAAAATTGCCGGCTTTATTACTAAAAAAGATGTGATATTAGGCGGTCTGCGAAGCGGGGCGATTTTTGGTTCCTTATTCGGTTCTTTTTTGGGTTTGCTAACAGGCGTCGGCGTGCTGTTTATTCCCTTTGTCGGTGCAGTAGTATCGGCGGGCCCGCTGGGTGCGGTACTGTTGGGTGCTGCTAGCGGCGCGATCGCAGGTTCGGCCGGTGCGGGTCTAGTTTCCGCTTTAGTCACCTTGGGAATGCCGGAAGACAAAGCAACTATCTATCAAACCCGCGTTGAAGCAGGCGAATTTCTCGTGATGGCAGAAGTCGCCGCAGATAAATCCGGCGAATTTCAACTCTTGCTAGAAAGTGCAGGTGGCGAAGAAGTTTCAGTTAGCGAAATGACGCTGCCGCGCGCTGTCAAAGGTCGCTGCAATAGTCCGGCAGACTTATCTCCAGAAGTGCGATCGCACCTGTCGGAAGCAGCTCAAAAAACCTTTATGGAATCCTACAACGCCGCATTTGACGAAACCAACGACTCGATACAAGCGGAACACACCGCTTGGAACGCCATTCACCAGCAGTATGAAGAAGATGAAAACGGCGTTTGGACTAAGCCTTTAGCGAAAGTCTAGTCTTCCCATCGCCGTAAACTAATAAAAAATACAATCAAGCCTCTAGAACTGCGGTTCTGGAGGCTTTTGCGATTTTAGATTTTAGATTTTAGATTTTAGATTTAAAAATGGTGCAAAACTTAATTCGTAAAGACTTGGAAATTACCGAAAGTCTCATTACTTTTTGAAAGTGATATAGCAATCCTCGCATCATTTGTGAATTTCTTACTCCCTCCCCGCGGGTTCGGGGAGGGTTGGGGTGGGGTAAAAAATTTACGACTAATTTAGGATTGCTATATTGCACTAGGTTGCGTTGTCCAGTACAATCTATAAGCTTACAATAAAAAATTGAGTTAAGCAAATGCAAAAATACGTTTGTACAGTTTGCAATTACGTCTACGATCCAGAACTAGGCGACCCCGACGGGGATATAGCTCCCGGTACCGCCTTTGAAGATATCCCCGACGATTGGATTTGTCCCACTTGCGGGGCGGAAAAATCCGATTTTGAACCAGAATAAGCGAGAAAAAGTTTGTCCGATCGAATGCTCAAAATTACAGTTATCGGCGGCGGTGCTGCGGGTTTTTTTAGTGCAATTACCTGTGCCAAAACCTACCCGCAGGCCCGCGTCACTTTACTAGAAGCTGGCCGGCAACTCCTGGCAAAAGTTCGCATCTCTGGCGGCGGGCGTTGCAATGTGACTCACGCTTGTTTTGACCCCGGTGTTTTAGTGCAGAATTACCCCAGAGGTGGAAAAGCTCTGCGCGGTGCTTTTACTCGATTTCAACCGCGCGATACTGTTGAATGGTTTGCCGGTCATGGCGTGAAGTTGAAAACAGAAGAAGACGGGCGAATGTTTCCGACCACAGACGATTCGGGGACTATTGTTAACTGTTTGATCCGCGCTGCTGAGGATGCAGGCGTAAAAATTCGCACCGGCGATGCAGTAGTTTCTGTAAGAAAATTAACATTGGAGGGCGGGCACGGGGGCACCGCCCCTACATTTGAAATTGAGTTGAAATCTGGGGAGAGTTTTAAGTGCGATCGCATTCTTCTCGCTACAGGCAGCAATCCATCGGGTTATAAGTGGGCAAAAGAGTTAGGTAATACTGTAGAACTGCCCGTTCCTTCTCTATTTACTTTTAATATTTCCGACAGCAGAATCAAAGATTTAGCCGGAATTTCTGTTCCTAATGCTAAGGTGAAATTGCCGGGAGCTAAATTAGAACAAAGCGGGCCTTTGCTAATTACTCACTGGGGTTTAAGCGGGCCTGCTGTACTCAAACTTTCGGCTTGGGGTGCGAGATTTTTGCACGATCGCCATTATAAAACATCTGTGCTGATTAATTGGCTTCCCCAGTACAATGCGGAAGTTTTGCGACAGCAACTGCTAGCGGTTAAGTCGCAGTTGTCGCACCGATTGATTGTCTCTAGTTGTCCGCTTCCGGTGCCGCGCCGCCTCTGGGAACGCTTGACAAGTTCGATCGGCATTGATGAGCAAAAACGCTGGGCTGACTTATCTAACAAAACCCTTGATCGCCTCCTGCTAGAACTCGTTCAAGGCGAATATCAGATTGCCGGAAAAGGCGCGTTTAAAGAAGAATTCGTCACCTGCGGCGGTGTCAACCTCAAAGAAGTCGATTTTAAGACAATGGAAAGCCGCCGCTGTCCCGGACTTTTCTTTGCGGGCGAAATCTTGGATATCGACGGCGTGACGGGCGGTTTCAACTTCCAAAGTGCCTGGACTACTGCGTGGCTGGCCGGAAACGCGATCGGCAAACCATCCGATTTGAGATTTTAGATTTTAGATTTGAGATTGGGGAATATTTGCTGTGTAAAGGTTTAGGAGTTGCGATCGCGCGATCGGCTTGCCTGTATTAAATTTTGTGTTATTTTTGAATTAAGGCGCACCAAATGTGTGTCCACTTCAGCTTGTAGACAAAATTCGCAGTTTTGCGTCCTTCAACATCGGGTGAGATACATGAAAAACTTGAATCTAAAAACCCTAAAGTTCGATCGCAACCTTGAGGGCCATTTTGACTCACCTTTCATCGAAAAAAATGGCTTGCTGGAACTCAACCCCAAATTTATCACTCCCGAATTTTTAACAGCCTGGACGTTTGAAACACACCTGTACGACGAACAAGTTGCGATCGACCACTTTGTCCTCACATTCCCTAGCCGCACCGAACTAGAAAACTACGCCAAATCTTTTTACCCCTTCGGTGCCAAAACAGTTGAAGGCCCCGACTTGTTCCCGATTAACTTTTGTGCGGAAAACATTAACGTTCCCTCCGACTTGTGGCTGCATTTAATGACCTTATTAATGCCAGCCGGCGGCTTAGTAGTATTAGATGCGCCCCACGCACCGGGCGACCAAACAGACCGCTTCCAGCAAGAAAGAGGATTAGCAGCAGTTCACCACGTCGCGATTCGAGTTGAAAACGTGCAGAATGCTGCTAAGATATGGCAAAATAAAAACTTTAAACCGCTATCAGAGCATCCTCTAAACTCCGGCTCATTAACCCAGTGGTTTGTGCAAAACCCCGCCGGACAAATTCTCGAATTAATAGAACGTCGCCCCGGCAACAACGCCACCTTTGACTGCAAAAACATCGCAGGTTTGCGCCTTAGTGAAGTCACCAGTCAGTAGTCAGTAGTCAGTTGGCAGTAGTCAGTAGTCATTAGTTAACGGTTAACAGTTAAGCTGTTACGCATTCAAATTGGAAATTCTGGACAGGCTAGAAGCCCGTCCCACAAGAGTTTTATTGATTTTTGACACACAGTTTAAATGTAGAACAGCTTAACGGTTAACAGTTAACAGTCAACAGTCAACAGTCAACGGTTAACAGTCAACAATGCCCAATGCCCAATTCCCAATGCCCAATTCCCAAATATATGGTTGCAATAAAAATCCCCAAAGTCACCATTCAACCCCCAACATTCAACTCAGTTGAAGAAGAACGCCGCCACCGCAAACAGCGTTTAGCCGCCGCATTCCGATTATTTGCCCGCTTCGGATTCAGCGAAGGAATTGCCGGACACATCACCGTCCGCGACCCCGAACACCTAGACCATTTCTGGGTCAATTCTTTTGGAATGCACTTTAGTTTAATTCGAGCCAGCGACCTAATTTTAGTCAACCACAAAGGCGAAGTTGTGGAAGGAAATAAACCCGTAAACGAAGCAGCATTTGCCATTCATTCCCAAGTACACAGCGCCCGCCCCGACGTAATCGCAGCAGCCCACGCTCATTCTCCCTACGGCAAAAGTTGGTCGAGTTTGGGTCGCCTGCTTGACCCCCTGACGCAAGATGCTTGTTCTTTTTATGAAGACCAAGCTTTATTTGACGATTACACCGGAGTTGTTTTGGAAATCGAAGAAGCTAAACGCATCGCCAAAACTTTAGGTGAGAAAAAAGCGATTATTTTACAAAATCACGGACTGTTAACAGTAGGTCAAACAGTAGATGAAGCGGCTTGGTGGTTTATTGCAATGGAACGTTCTTGTCAAGCGCAGTTAATGGCCGAAGCAGCGGGAAAACCAATTCTCATCAAGCCAGAATGTGCGCGTTTAACACAGCAGCAAGTAGGGTCTCACCGAATGGGATGGTTTAGCTTTCAACCGCTTTATGACATGATTGTGCGTCGGGAACCTGACTTATTAGATTAGGAACTAGGCGGTTGAAACCGCTACTACACAAACACAGTCCGCCTGCGGCGAATCAAGAATGAAGGGGGTATTAAAGCCGGATTTAGTATCAGAAGTGCAAAATTTATAAATTCATGCTGACACGGATTCCAGCCAAGCTATCAAATCCTCTTGACTGGTAAAATCTAACAAGATTTCTCCTAAATCATCTAATTGTTCGAGAGATAACTGCTGGATGCGAGTTTGAACTTCTGGTGGGATTTCGCCAGTGCGCCGCGCGATTTGACGCAGAATTAATGCTGTTTGCCCCTCAATTAGACCTTCTTGGCGACCTTCTTGGCGACCTTCTTGCATCCCCTTAATAACAGCACCGCGTTGGTCTTCAAAGAACATTTCCCGCTTTTCTAATGATGCTAACTCGTCAAGGTTTAAGGTAGACCTGTTAGCAATGTTAAAAGCTGTTTGAATTTCGGGTACTGAGGCCAATTTATCCGGTATTTCCTCCAGTTCAGGAGCATTTTTTATAAAATAAATCCAGCTTTGAATCAGATTTTCCACTTGTTCTAATTTTTTGTTAAACTTTGGTAGTTCAACAAAAACTAACTCTATTTCTCTATAATACTCGAAGTTTTCTTCGACTTCTTTAAATACAAAATGTGAGAGAAACTTTTCGGTATTTTCAAACAGGATAAAATCCGTAATTGTGAGAGCGATGAGAGGATTTAATTTTGAGTAGCCTTCTCTGCGTTTGAGTTGAGTGGCGTAGGTTTTGGCTGCATTATATATGACGCGCTTAGTAAAAGCTTCTACATTGATGACCTGCATTTCGATAATTACAGTTTTGTTGCCCGTAATTTTTGCTTTGACATCCAGGTAAGTGTCTTTTAATCCAGTAACGCTAGGCGCGGCGTAGGGATCGATGATTTCTAAGTCTGTAATTGTCGGCTCTGCGTTGTAGAGCATGGCATTGAGGAAGCTAATCAAAACTTCTTTGCTCTGGGGCGAAGCAAAGATTTTTTTGAAACCAAAATCTGTCTTAGGGTTGATGAAATTCATAATTGATTATTAGTAAAGGGTGTTTTAATGTGATAATTATATCACAAAATTCCTTCCATTTCTAAATCTTCAATTATCTGCAATCCGCGCGGGTCGCCGACTCGCAAAAGTGAAGATTTAGCATCTTCCCTCACGCCCATATCTTCATCTTCTTCTAAAGCTTCAATCAAACCGTCGATCGCCCCAGCGTACACTATATTATTCGGCAATTCGCGGGCCAGTTGCCCGATCGCCCAAGCGGAATTACTTCGCACAGCAGACACAGCATCTCCCCGCAGCGCTTCAATCAACGGCGGAATCGCCGCAATCACCACATAGTAACCAACTTTTGCCATTTGACCCAGAGAACTCGCCGCCCACAAACGCACCGCCGAAATATCAGTTTTCAGAGCATCAATTAAAGATGGCAAAGCGCGGTGGTCCCTGCAATTTCCCAAGGCCCAAACTACCCCTTTGCGAACGTAACCGTTCCAGTCGCGGTTAAGCTGAAAAATCAGGGGTTCCACAGCATCGCGACTCGGATTTCGCCCCAAAGCATAAGCCGCGCTGACTCGCACCAAGGGGCAACCGTCTCTCAATAAATTAATTAAATGCGAAATTGCTCGATCGTCCTGCAGTTCGCAAAAAGCCCGCGCCGCAATCATCCGGTGCTGAGGTTCCGGGGATTCCAGCAAAGGCAGCATTTCATCGGGATCTGGCAGCGGGGGTTCGGATTCGTCAAAATGATCCAAAGGGCTTTCCAGTTCCGTGTCAGTATCAAGGGCGTTGGAGTAGTCGTTATTGTTCATAAAAAAACTTTACCGCACAGAGGATGCTCCTAAGCAACTCAGTCAGCAGTCAGCACTCAGCAGTCAATAATTGTAGGGGGCGCTTGTCAGCAACAGGCTTTCCGGCCTGTTCCACAAGAAAATTTATCTGTTGTGGAACAGGCCGGAAAGCCTGTTCCTAAAAGGCTAATTGAGAATGGTGCAACATATGACTTACTACAAACAAATTCCTCTGCTGTCACCTAAGTTTGTAGTGAGGACTTCAGTCCTCATAATTGCTGTCACCTAAGTTTGTAGTGAGGACTGAAGTCCTCATAATTGGGATGAATCAGGACTTTAGCCCTGATTCCAAACCAGTAGAATTTATATTTCAAAGGGATTTGAGCATCGAGAGGGAATGACTTTGATAGCCTAATTTTTGATAGAGATTCACCGCAGGCTGATTGCTCAGAAATACTTGCAAACCAATTTGCCGATCGCCCCTTTCCCGCGCCCAATTTTCAGCATGAATAACTAAAGCTGCACCGACTCCTAAACGGCGATGTTGCGGTGCTACGTACAGCAAAAAAATGTGAGCATAGCGTTCTCCGGTGGTTTGGTCGATCGCATTTCCCAACCACAAACATCCGACAACCGATGTCAGATTTTGGGCTTGAGATGAGGGATTGAGATACTGCGAGGGCAGCGTCGGCAAAATTTCTGCCTCTTCCTGGGTGGTTTGAGTCGATGGGAGGTATTATCCTCCGCACCTCTCGGTTAGATCTGGGCGTGCGACTTTCACCGCACCCAGCTCCCGATGTTCTTGGCTTGCGCCTTTGCTCCTGTGGATATAATCGTGGCAGCTTTCGTGAACCGCTAAGAGGTTATTAGTTTTCGAGTTACTATGGTTTCCATCTAAATGGTGTAGATGTACCTTTTCATCGCCTAGCATTTTTAAGCCACATTTCCCACATTTATGGTTTTGCCGTTTTAAAGCTTTAGAGGTTGCGCCGTCATAGAGCTTGCTGTAACGCTCGCTCCAGTAGGCTATATCTCCGTCGTAGGGAGATTTCTCTCCTTTGACATTGACAAATTTGTTTTCGGAGTAAGGAACCGATGGGAATGCTTTATCAAGCAATTTCTTGCTGGTGTCGCGAGATTGTTTCGATTCCTTGTTGAATACCTTGAAGGCTCTATTTTGGACGAACCACAGTGATAGCCGTGACCCATCCAATTTACAGTAGCGGTGGTAATTTCTCCAGCCTCTAACCACAGGGGCTAATTTCTTAGCCTTGACCGTAGCACCATAATTCGAGTTGTTAACGATGTGTTTTACCTTCTGACGGAACGCTTTAAAATTGTCCGCTGATGGAACGCATCTAAATTTCCCGTTGTTTTGCACTTTGAAATGCCAACCGAGGAAGTCAAATCCATCTGTCGTAGCTGTTAGTTTAGTTTTCTTTTCACTAACCTTCATTCCTCGTTCTGCCAGAAATTCGCTGACTTTATCAAGTATTGCCTCCGCATCATCTTTAGGTTTCAGAATTATTACCATGTCATCCGCGTAACGGACTGATTGATGTATTTCCTCAATCCCATTGAGAGCTATGTTGGCTAGTAATGGACTTACCACGCCCCCTTGCGGGGTTCCTTGTTCTGGAAATTCTGGATTGACTCCTGCTTTTAGACAGCGGAATATTCCGGTCTTGATACCCTTTGGGGCGATGAGTCGTTCCATTATGCTGGTGTGGCTTATCCTGTCGAAGCATTTTTCGATATCGAGTTCGATAACCCGTTTTTCTATTCCGTGGGCGTTTGAGCGTAGATTCTGGAACAGAAATTTCTGCGCGTCATGCGCCGACCTTCCGGTTCTGAATCCATAACTCCGGGCGTGGAAGGTTGCTTCGTGTGCTGGCTCTAGCGCGTATTTTGCGAGGCATTGCCACGCTCTATCGGCGATAGTCGGTATCTTAAGGAGGCGGGTACTCCCATCCTTTTTGGGGATTGGTATTGAACGTAACTTCTGATGATTCCAGTTGTTACTTTTGGCTCTGAGTTCTTCACTCAGTGCAAGCCTTTCCTCAAATGTGAGTGAGGCTCTTCCATCGATTCCCGCAGTCTTTTTGCCAGCATTCAGTTGTGTTACTTGACGTATTGCCAACATTCTTGCAGCCCGAGATTTCAGAATTAGCTTTTGAAGGGACTTCGCTTTCCGCTTGTCTCCAACCTGAATCGCTTTATACACGCGCTTTTGTAGGCGGAATAAATCACGGCGGAATTTCTTCCACGATAACGTTTTCCAAGATTCACTAACATTGCTGTCGTGCCTAATCATGCTCTGCTCTAGTTTGTGTACTCTGAACACCTCAGACCAATTACGGTCTGTCCTACCCGAACTAAGGGGGTTCCGCTGCTCGTCTAGCCTACGAAAGGGTTCGACTTCCCCTTGACCCTCAGTTCGTTTTTCTTCGTTCCCTCGGTTAGATTGATTGTTCCTTTAGGTGGAGCCAGCTTTAACTACTGGATTCCCTGGACTCTTGCCGATATTGAAAAAGGATTCGGCGGGAATAAGCTCCAGTGGAGTCGGGAGTTTTAGTCTGTGTCCCGTTCGTGCCTGAGTTACTTTTTTAGGCTCTGTTTTCACCATCGGAACTCCCCATTAACGCCAGTGTCACCTCACATTAGATGTCTGATTGCGTCCTGTTCCCAGCTTCACTCTCCAAGAATCGAGCTTGGTCGGTGTGGGCAGATAGGGAGTCATACCTGAGTCTGGCAGAAGGGACTTGCACCCTTATCAAACCGAGAGTTCAGCCTTGTGGCTGGAAACGCTATGTACGGGCTTTTACCGTGGTTTACGCTTCAACGAATCGCACTTTTTCTGGCACTCTACCCACCAAACCGGCGTCTGGTTAGAAAAATACTGCTCGACAGTTTGAGCCAAATGTCCCAATTCGCCATTGGGGTAAAGCTCTTGGTATGTCCGGTGCATAAACTTTACCAGTTTTGCTCGATCGAGTCCCGATCCCGATCGCAGCCCGTAGCCCGGTATTAGTTGAGCAGACATCAGCTCAGCGGACACGGAAAGCGGCATAATTTAGTCCCAAGAAAATTGGATTCACTACTGTCGCTTGCTTTTGGGGGATCGCTTCCTCAATCGGTGCCGGGGCAGCCATGTCACCAGGCAAAAAGATGCGAGCACTGACTGCTACCAGAGCCGCGAAAAATACTAATACCGCTATCAATGGAGCAATGTATTGACGAATAATACCCATAACCGCAAAAACTTAATTCTTGAGTTGATATTATCAAGTGTACCATAAAATCTTGTCAGCTATAATGGCTACCATTGGACAATTAGCTCAAGAAGAGAGCGATCGCAAATCCCAACAAACAGAAAATATAATATTATGAGTGCCTCGCCTGCTGTTTATGAAGCTCTGGCTAAATCAATTGTTTTTTTGAATCAAAAGCCGAGCGCGGCAAATGAAGTTTCGCGTTTCCTCGATACTAATGGCTACTATATCGATCGCATATTCGACGACCCAGAAACCAACTTTTATGCGATCGGGTTCGGTTCATCCAATCCCGAAAACCCGCCCGCCCTCGTATTTAAAGGTACAGACTTCATCGACGGCGACGCTATCTTTTCCGACTCGCGGGACATTGGTTTACCTGAATTTGAAAAGAACAAAGATAATATCAAAAATTGGCTCACAGAAATCGGTCAAAATACTGGTAAAAACCCCAGCAAATTATTGCCCGATGTCATCGGACACAGTTGGGGCGGAGCAGTCGCTCAAATTGTAGCAACAGAATACACAACTCTGACCGGCGATATCTTTACTTTCAACTCTCCGGGAGTGTCAGCGAGTACATTCAACACTTTTCGGAGAAATCTCGGCAGAGTCGGCAACAAAAATGTCACTCACTACATTGTCAGCGGAGATTTCGTCAGCTTGTTTGGGGAAGCATTTATCCCAGGTAAAGTATTTATCCAAAGTTTTACAGATCCGAGTATTAATCCCTTAACTGTTTTGGCAAAACATCGAACTGAAAATTTGTTAACTACTCCGCCCGTGGGTTTTTTGCAGAGGCAAATTTCCGTAGAACAATTAAACAGTCCAGAGTTTACTTATAACAACGATTCAGATTTTAACGAGTTTATCGCTGCCATGAATTTTGCCCTGGCTAATGTGTCAGTCGCCATCAGAACCAGAGGCGGTGCAGAGAGTGTGAGAACAGCACCCGAATTTTCTTTTGTGCAGTTAATCAGAGAAATGCAATACGGTTTAGCTCCCTTACAACCGAATTATTTATCAGGCGACGCTCGCAACAATACTGCTACGGGGGGCCCTGGAGAGGATACAGTTACCGGCAACGGCGGTAACGATACTCTCAGAGGCAATCGAGGTAATGACAGCATCATCGGTGGTGATGGCGACGATTTCTTGTACGGCGGCAGAGATAACGATTATTTGGAGGGTGGCGACGGAAATGATTTGGTTTCCGGCGAGTTTGGCAACGATTTTTTAATTGGTGGTGCGGGGCGCGATCGCTTTGTATTGGAACCCGGTGGCGGAGCAGATGTGATTTTAGATTTTCAAGATGGTGAAGATTTAATTGTACTATCGCGCGGTCTAACTTTTCCTCAAGTTACAGTAACCCAAGGTGTTGACGGAGCTTTAATTAGTATCCCGATTACTGGGGAAATTCTTGCTACTCTCCGAGGCGTAGTTGCCAGCGATATTACTCGGGTAGATTTTGTATAGCTTTAGGGCGACAAAAAGTGGTATTTTTGGTGGCGCGAAACCCGCATGGGTTTTGTAGCGAGAGGTTTTTTTTTGTTAAAAAATCTCAATTAATTGGCTACTAAAAAGCCACTAAAAATGACCCATTAATATGGTTAATAAACGAAGTTTATAGTAAACTGAGTTAAGTAGCTTAAAAACTAATTCCCCATCAAACGACAGGAAATAAAAAAATATGCCCTCATCCCCCGCCGCTTACGAAACTATAGCCAAGCAACTTGTTTACATAGATGACCAGCCCCAGTTTCAAACTTTAGTTCAAACAGGTTTGAGTGCTGCTGGCTATCAAATCGATCGCACCTTTGACGATCCCGGAACTGGATTTCACGCGATCGGCTTAATTTCCACCACCCCAGACAAACCGCCTGTTTTGGTAGTTCGCGGCACTGACTCGCCCGTAGACGATATTGCCAACGCAGACCCGCGGGGCGCCGGTTTCAACCAATTTGAAGCCAACAAACAAGCATTAGGAAATTGGCTGACACAAATCAGTCAAGATACAGCCAAAAACCCCAGCGGCTTGCCACCAGATGTTCTCGGACACAGCTTAGGCGGCGCCATAACGCAACTAGCCGCCACCGAATTTACATCTACTATCGGAGATGTTGTCACCTTCAATTCTCCCGGAGTTGCTCAGAGTACAGTCAATACATTCAAGCAGAAAGTCGGCCCAGGAAAAAATGTAACTCACTACATAGTTAGCGGCGATTTTGTGAGTTTGGGAGGAGAAGCTTTCCTACCGGGAAAAGTAGTTCTTCAAACATTTACTAACCCGATTATCAACCCGCTACTTGTCTTGGAAAAGCACACCCAAAACGGTTTGTTAACTTCTCCTCCTCCCGGCTTGACTCAGACAGAAATCTCTGTAGACCAGTTGAACCGCCCTGATTTCACTTTCACAGATTCAGATTATTTAGAGCTGTTAGCTGGCTTAGACTTTGCACTGCCAACCTTAGCAACATCGCTGGAATCGCGCAGCAGTTTAGAACAATTAAGAACCACTCCGGGAAGCTCCTTTTTAACAAACGTTGTGGCAATGCAAACTGCTCTCGATGTCTCCAAAATTAACAATTTAGTAGGCGACGATGCCAACAATACAGCATCAGGTTTTGCAGGGGAGGATATTATCACTGGCAATGGGGGAAACGACACTCTCAGCGGCAACAAAGGCAACGATATTATCAGCGGTGGCAGCGGCAACGACCTACTATTAGGCGGCAAAGGGGATGACAATTTGAGCGGTGGAGAAGGAGACGATACACTCATTGGCGCAATGGGTGCGGATCTCTTAATTGGTGGCACTGGACGCGACGTATTGGTGTTAGGAGCAGGTGCCGGTACAGATACATTTTTAGACTTTCAAAAAGGTGAAGATTTAATCGGTTTGAGCGGAGGTTTGACCTTCAACCAATTGAGAGTTACTCCAGGCGATTTTATAACGACGATCGAAATTGCCAGTAACGGCGAAGTTCTTGCCAGTATTCCTGGCATTCCAAGTAGTCCGCTAACAGCTAGCGATTTTATCGCGATTTAGTTGGAGGCGGGCAATACAGGTATTGTGTAGGGACACAACAATGTTGTGTCCTTATTTTATCTTATGAACGCAAGCGCACATAATTTATACTCGTTCGATAATTAAAAACATCAATATTCCAGCAGGGGCAGGTTCACCGAAATCTCGAAAAAAAAGTGCAGACATTGGTAAACCGGCGTTGC